>CANQUY010000011.1 GCA_947627125.1 uncultured Clostridia bacterium | reverse complement strand
CGCGGGGGCAGGATGACGCACCAACCGCTCATTCTGAGGGAGCGCAAGCGACCGAAGAATCCCCTCAAACGAAGTCCCTTCCGCCGCGTCCTTTTGAGGGAGCGCGGGGGCAGGATGACGCACCAACCGCTCATTCTGAGGGAGCGCAAGCGACCGAAGAATCCCCTCAAACGAAGTCCCTTCCGCCGCGTCCTTTTGAGGGAGCGCGGGGGCAGGATGACGCACCAACCGCTCATTCTGAGGGAGCGCAAGCGACCGAAGAATCCCCTCAAACGAAGTCCCTTCCGCCGCGTCCTTTTGAGGGAGCGCGGGGGCAGGATGACGCACCAACCGCTCATTCTGAGGGAGCGCAAGCGACCGAAGAATCCCCTCAAACGAAGTCCTTCCCGCCGCGTCATTCTGAGAAAGGGAGTAGGAACGAAGTCAAAAAGAACTTACCCGAAGAATCTCGCGGCGAATGTCCGTAAAGCATGCGGCGAGATGCTTCGGTAGAGCTCTCGTAGACTGCGTTCATGTTCACGTTCTCAGCATGACGCCGTTATAGGCCCCGTGCGTTTTATGGGATCCTTCGCTGCGCTCAGGATGAGCGCGGGGCCAGGATGAGCGCGCGGGGTGGGGCGAGCGCGCGGGGTGGGGCGAGCGCGCGGGGTCAGGATGAGCGCGGGGTCAGGATGAGCGGCCCAACCGCAACTCTTACCCAATCGGAATGATCACCGTGATGCCGTCGGACTCGGAGTATGTTCTCGAGGAAACGACGGCGTCCACGAGGTACAGCCCACGGCCGCTTTCGGCGTCGGGCGGGCTCAGCGTGCTCTTTTCGGGCGGGCGGAAGTCCCTCTCCCCGCGCACAGAGATCCTGATACGGTCCCTCCGCTCCACCGAGAGATACGCCTTGCCGCCGCCGTGGCGGAGAACGTTGGAAACGAGCTCATCAATGACGAGCTTACAGTCGAACACGACATTTTCGGGCAGGCCGCCCATCTCCGCGCAAACTTTCAGGAGCGCCCCCTTCAGGGCAGAAAAACTTTCAATTTCAAATCGCATCATTCTGCCATGCTCTTTTTGAGCCTCTCCCTTAATTTTTCCAGAATTTTGCGTTCCATGCGCGAAATGTACATCTGCGAAACTCCCATGCGGCGGGCTGTTTCCGCCTGCGAGAGCTCCTCGCCGAACCGAAAGGCAACGAGTTTTTTCTCCGTTTCCGAAAGTCCCTCGAGGGCGGAAGCGACGGCATCGTGCGTATCGATCTTCTCGAACACGTCGTTGCCGTCGGAGATGACGTCGTAAAAGTTCATGTCGCCGTCCTCGGAGGGCCTGTCGAGGGAAACGACCCAGCCCGCCTCTGCACAGCAGAGCACCTCTTCCTCCGAAACGCCGAGCTTTTCCGCGATCTCGGCGGCCGTAGGCTTTTTGCCGAGTTCCCTCGTAAGCTGCTCCGTCGCATGCAAGACGGCGGTCCGAAGTTCGGAAACCTTGCGGGGCAGATGGATGAGGTGGGAGCGGTCGCGGAAGTAGTTCTTGATCTCCCCCGTGATGGTCGGCGTGATGAAGGTGGAAAATTTCAACCCTTTGCGCTCGTCAAAACGGTCGATCCCCTTGATGAGCGCAAGGGAAGCGACCTGATACAAGTCGTCGTATTCCACGCCGCGGCCGACGAATTTTTTGGCGAGAATGGCGGCGATATGGAGGTACTTTTCGGCGATGAGATTGCGGAGTTCCTTATCCCCCGTTTCGCGGTACCTTTGAAAGAGTTCGCTCTCCGTCATTTCTCCGATCCCAATGTAAAAGTGATGGAACTGAGCTTGCCGCCCCGTTCCGTCGTTTCGATCTCCCCGAGCAGGGCGCTCAGAAGGGCAAGCGAGATCTCGTCCTCGGGGGATTCTTCCTCTTCCCCTTCTCCCTCGCCCTCAACGGAGATGCGGAGGCCCTCTTCCTCAAAAAAGCGCACTCTCCCGACGGCATACCCCCTGTGCTTCAACAGGAGAAGCCCCTCGGTGATACATACCTTGCAGTCCTCGCTCATGTCGAGGTCGAATCCCTTCACCGCGCACACGCCCCCTGCAGCGAGGCGCACGGTCGTCATGAGGTCGCTCCTCAAGGGAAAGGAGAGTTCAAACAGCGGACTCATTCGAGCGAAATGACGCGGTCGAGCGCGCAGATGACGAACAGCTTTTTGAGCTGCGGTTTCAGGGCGGTAAGCTTCAGGGTATGGCCGTCCGCCTTGACGAGATTCAAAATTTTAACAAAGGTGCCGAGCGTCGTCGAGTCGATAAACGACAGGCGGTTGCACTCAAACACCAGATCTTTGGGAGCCTTTTTGTACTCCCCCATGACGATCTCGAAGAGTTCGTCCGAATTCTCCGAATCGATCTCCCCCGCAAGGGAAAAGGCGAGCGGATCACCGCCCATGATGGTAACTTCCTGCATACTCCCCTCCGCCGCAAACGTGCGGCCGCTTATTTGTAACGCGAAATTCCCGCGTTCAAGCGGTTTTCACATAAATTGTATCAAAAACCTGCCGAAATGTCAATTCCTGCCCAAAATCTCGTTGAAACTTTCCAAAATGAGGTCGGGCCTGTCCGGGAAACGCCCGAGATCGCCCCGCTTCGTTTCCCCCGAGAGGACAAGGATAGACTTCATGCCGCAGCCGTTTGCAAAACGGATATCCGTGTGCATCCTGTCCCCGACCATGCAGATGTGCTCCGCGCTCTCCCCCGTAAGACGGCAGACGGCTTCGCCCATATAGGAGAAGGGCTTGCCGACAATGACGGCCTTCCGCCCCGAGGAACGCTCGAACATTGCGAGGAAGGAGCCGACGTCGGGCATAAAGCCGTAGCTTGTCGGGCAGACGTCGTCGGGATGGGTGGCGAGAAAGGGCCTGTTTCGGCGCAGAAAGAAGTCCAGCCGCCTGATTTTTTCAAAGGTCAAGGTCGTATCGTAGGCGAGGACGCAGACGTCGGGGTCCTCCTCGGTGAGCAGAATGCCGCCGCGGGCAAATTCCTCCCTCACGGCGTCCGTCGCGACGAGATAGACCTTTGCGCCGCTGTACCGCTCTCTGAGGTAGGAAACCGTCGCCATCGCGGAGGTGTAGACGAGGTCGCCGCCCTCAAAGAGGCCCATGCGCGTCAGCTTTTGGCGGTACTCCCCCTCCGTGCGTGAGGAATTGTTGGTGAGAAAGACCAGCCTCTTCCCCATTCCCCGCAGCTTTCTGAGCGTCACGGGCATGGGGCCGATGGGCGTACCGCCGAGGTAGACGGTGCCGTCCAAATCGAGCAAAAAAACGTTGATTTCGTGCAATAAGTTCATAATTTATCCATGAGGCCGAAGTCGCGGATGACGGCGGAGAGGCCGTTGGAACGCTCGGGCAGCGTTTTCAGTTCCTCCTTCGGCGCACGCGCGGCCGTCCCGCCCAAACTGCGGTAATATCTGCAATAAGTTGCATTTTTTTGTTCGATGACGGAGAGTTCGCGCAGAAACTCCGCCCGTCTTCCGCCGAGCACGAGAGCCCTGCGGGTGTAATCCTCCTCGGTGGGAATGCGTAAGGCCGCAAACGGGATCCCCGCCGCCCGCGCCCGCTTCTCATAGTCCGATACGACGAATTTCCGCGGGCTTCCGCAGCGAAAAAACGCAACATATAGCGCAAATAACGCAGAAAACGCCGCAAAATTTCCACAGCATGAAGCGAGAATTTTTCCCTCGCCGTCCTCCATTCCCATGCGGCGAAGGGCGGCATGTTTCAACACGATCTCCTGAAAATTCGGCTCTTCCATGTCCATGAGAACGGAAAATGCCTCCTCGGAGGGCGGCGTCCCGCCGTCGAACCGCATGAGCGCTCTCCGCTCGAAGAGGGCGAGGCGGCTGAGCAGCAGGCCCGCATATCCCTCCGCCATGGACGGAGCAATGAGGGATCTGTCGATACAGACCGACGCCTCGGCAAGCGGATGAGGGCACATTTCCCCCTTGACCTTCGCCCCCGTGCGTTCAAAGGCCCCGCGGAGCTCGCAATCGGCGGGAAAAATGAGGCACGGAATTCCCTTGACCGCCGCATACAGGCGCGCCGCCCGCAGAACGTCCTCCCCGCCCGCCGCAATGACACCCGCGGCCTCGGGCATGGAAAAGAGCGGAAGGGCGTCCTCCCCCACCGCGCAGACCGTCCGCGGGGACCGTGCTGCAAAGGCAATGGCGGGAAAGGCACGCTTGTCCGCCGCGAGGAGAATTTTCCCCGCCGTTTGTGCAAGAAAGGAGGAGATCTTCTCCCCCAAAGCGCGAAATTCCAACCCGCAGAAATCGGGCTTCGTCATTGGCAGAGAACGTTCGGAGATCCGCATGTTCCCACCTCTGTCTTTAAATCAGTTTCACGATCGCGCACGCCGCATAGCCGACGGCGACGCCCAAAATATACATAAACGCGACAATAAGTGCGCTTTTTTTGAGTTCTTTGGCCTTGAACAGGGCCAGATAGCCGAGCCCCGCGTTCGCGACGAGCCCGCCGAGCAGACCGCCAAATCCGATCCCGCCGAGCGAATAGACTTCGGCGAGCACAACGGACGAGGCGCAGTTGGGAATGAGCCCGACGAGCGGACAGAGCACAGGCTGGACCCAATATCCCGCCCCGCTCATGAATTCACCCACGAGCGCGTTGCCCTGCTCCGTGTCCCCTCCCCCGATGGCATAGAAGAGGAAGCCGAAGAGGAGATTCACGAGCAGCACGAACCCCGCAACTTCCAGCGCATGCAGAAGGGGCGAGAGGAAAAAGAGGGTCAAATTGCTTTCGTGCTTGTGTTCGCAGACGGAGAGCTCGGCGCATTCGCAGCTGCCGTCCTCGTGCGCATGTTCGTCCTCTTCATGATGCTCATGGCTGTGCTCATGGTCGTGGTCCTGTTCATGATCATGGGTATGGCCGTGATGCTCGGGAATGGGCAGGGCGTCATGCTTGTTGGCAATGAGATCGACGAGATAGCCGACGGCGACCCCGAGGACGAGCTTGCTCAAGACGAGCGCAAGGAGGGACCAGAGTTTGTAGTCCCATGCGGCGTCGGAGAGGAGAAGGACGAGGAAGCCCTCGTCGCTCGTTGCGATGAACACGGCAAGGAGTGCGCCGAGGGTCAGATGGCGGTGCGAATAGAGCTTTGCCGCCATGACGGAGAAGCCGCACATGGGTAAAAGCCCCGTCGCCGTGCCGAGAAGGGGAGCCCATTTCCCCGAAAGAAGGCGCGAGGGATGGCCCATCTTCGTCTTGTGTTCCATGAGCTCGATAAGGATATAGAGCACAAGAAGAAAGGGAAAGAGTTTGAGCGTATCCAAAAGCGCGTCAACGATGACTTCCCACCACATATCCGCCTCCTTTTTGTGATTTTACTGCTGTATATGATAACATAACTTTTGGGAAATTGTCAAGAAGTAGTGCATTTGAATTAAAAATTCAAAATTAAAAATTGCGGCGGGACAATTTGGAATGACACCATAGAATCAACCCACCGCGTCATTCTGAGAGAGCAGGACGAGAGGGCGGGAACTAACCCGAAGAATCTCGCGGGGCGTTTTCTTTGCGGCGAGATGCTTCGATACGGCTTCCGTAGACTGCGTTATGCTCGCGTTCTCAGCATGACGCCGCTACAGGCCGCCGTGCGTTCAATGGGATCCTTCCCCTTCGGCTACGCTCAGGGTCAGAATGAGCGCGCGGAACGGAGTCACTCGCACTAAGCAGCCCCGCGTCATTCTGAGAACACGAAAAAATACGAAGTCATAAGGACATGACCCGAAGAATCTCGCGGGGCGTAAAACAAATCCAGCGAATTGAAAAATAAGAGCGACCGCGGTGCGATCGCTCTTTCGTGTACTCTTGAGTTATTCCTGCGTATCGGTGGGTGTGTCGTCCTTGGGCTCGGCGGCTTGCTGTTCGGCAGCTTTCTTCGCGAGCTTTTCGTCGCGCTTCATCTGCTTCTTCTGCTCCTTGGTGACGACGCGGGCGGCCTCGATCTGCGCCTTCATCTCCTGCGGCGTGGGCGGCACGAAGGACGCGCCCTCCGCATTCTCGGGAATGACGTCGTAGTGCTCGTCGCGCTCGAGAAGGGTCGCCTCGGTGTAGCCGTCGAAGAGATGGACATGGCGGGCGTCGAAGGCGAGCTTGACGATCTGCCCAAGCTGCACCGTTGCACGCGAGGAGATCTTCGCAACCATCTGCGCCGCGTTCTCGACGACGGAGGTCTTTTCGCTCTCGAAGTCGAGGTCGCAGTAGATCTGCATTTCCGCGCCGAGTTTTTCGATAACTTCGATCTTGGCGGTGACAACGGTTTCGGGAGAGGTCGCGATGAAGCGTTCATCCTCGTGAATGTCCTCGGGACGGACGCCGAGCGTCACTTCCTTGCCCGTGTTCTTATATTCGTCGAGATTCTTGATGCGGCGGACCATCGTTTCGGGAAGCAGGATCTTGTTCCCGCCGATGAAGTTGACAAAGATCTTTTCGCCCTCGGAAGTGATGGTGGCGTTCTTGAAGAAGTTCATCTGAGGGGTGCCGATGAAGCCCGCGACGAAGAGGTTGATGGGATAGTCGTAGAGGTTCTGAGGGGTATCCACCTGCTGCATGAAGCCGTCCTTCATGACAACGATACGGGTGCCCATCGTCATGGCCTCGATCTGGTCGTGCGTGACGTAAATGAACGTCGTGGCGAGGCGGACGTGGAGCTTACTGATCTCGGTACGCATCTGCGCACGGAGCTTTGCGTCGAGGTTGGAAAGGGGCTCGTCGAGAAGGAATACCTTGGGTTCACGGACGATCGTACGGCCGAGGGCAACACGCTGACGCTGGCCGCCCGAAAGAGCCTTGGGTTTACGGGAGAGATATTCGGTGATGCCGAGGATCTTCGCCGCTTCCTTGACGCGCTTGTCGATCTCTTCCTTCGCGATCTTGCGGAGTTTAAGGCCGAACGCCATGTTGTCATACACGGACATATGGGGATACAGAGCATAGTTCTGGAAGACCATTGCGATATCCCTATCCTTGGGAACGACGTCGTTGACGAGCTTGCCGTCGATATAGAGTTCGCCGGACGAGATCTCTTCAAGACCCGCGATCATGCGGAGCGTCGTAGACTTACCGCAACCGGAGGGGCCGACAAAGACCATGAATTCCTTATCTCTGATCTCGAGGCAGAAATTGAACACAGCTTGGTTTCCGCCGGGATAGACCTTGTTGATTCCTCTGAGTGACAGACCTGACATAATTTTCCTCCCTGTATAAACAGTTTTTATATATTCATTTTAAAGAAATTCCGTCGAAAATTCAAGAGAAAAACACAACAAAGTTGACGGCATAAATTGTACAACCTGCACAAAAGGCCCCTTCCAAAGAGGGACGCGCCGCCGCGTCATTCTGAGAACGGAAGAAGGACGAAAGGACGGGGACTAACCCGCCGCGTCATTCTGAGAAACGGAAAAAGAACGAAGTCCGACGTCTTGACCCGAAGAATCTCGCGGCGAATGTCCGTTGCGCGCCGCGTCATTCTGAGAAACGGAAAAAGAACGAAGTCCGACGTCTTGGCCCGAAGAATCTCGCGGCGGAGTCTGTAAACCATGCGGCGAGATGCTTCGATACGACTTCCGTAGACTGCGTTATGCTCGCGTTCTCAGCATGACGCCGCACAGGCCGCCGTGCGTTTTATGGGATCCTTCGCTGTGCTACTTCGCGCTATGCGCTCGTGCCGCGCTTAGACACAAATAGAATGCGCGCGGGGCAGGATGAGCGGGCGGGCAATCAAAAAGACTCCCCGCGGGGAGCCTTTTTTGCAACATATGTGCGATTATTTCACTTCTTCAAACGCCGATTTCGGCTCGCCGCACAGGGGGCAGACCCAGTCGTCGGGCAGGTCCTCAAAGGGAATTTTCCCGTCGTATTCATACCCGCACACCCTGCAGCGGTATCTCTTTTTCTCTTCGCCGCCCACCTTCTTGAACATATCCTTGCCGACGCCGCACAGGGGGCAGACCCAATCGTCGGGCAAGTCCTCAAAGGCCACGTCGCCGTCGTACTCATAGCCACACACCGTGCACACCCACTTTGCGCCCGTGTCCGTCTTTTTCTCCTCTTTCACATATGTGGGAGCGTTCACACTCGTCTTTCCCTTCAGAACCTTGTGGTAATACGCATATGTCATGGGTGCACCGCCGTGCAGGACTTCCGCGTCGAACACCTCGCCGAGGAAGACCGTATGCGTCGACGTTTCCATTTTGCTCACGACCTTGCAGGCGAAATAGCAGAGGCAGTCGTCAATGACGGGAAGTTTTCCCCGCACATGATAGGGCGTTTCGGCAAATTTATCGACGTCCTTGGAGGAGCGGAAGCCGAAATTGCCGATGAGCTTGGGATCTGCCTTTTCGCCGAGGACGCAGATGGAGAAGTACCCCGTTTCGGAAATGCACTTGTGGGTATAGTTGACCTTGTTGACCGAAACGGCGATCGTTGCGGGGTCGGCCGTGATCTGCATTGCGCTGTTGGCGACGCACCCGACGGGCCGTCCCTCGTCCCACGACGTGCAAATGTACACGCCGTACGATAATTGATAAAATGCGGTTTGATTCATATATCACTCCATATTGGAAAGTTTCTCTGTTGAAATCCGCGGCGGCACGGGATGAGGGCATGGAGCGGCGTCATGCTGAGAACACGAGCATAACGCAGTCCGAGAAAGCCTTACCGAAGCATCTCGCCGCATGGTTTACGGACTTCATGGCGGCGTCATGCTGAGAACGAGAGTTGAACGCAGTCTACGAAAGCCTTACCGAAGCATCTCGCCGCATGGTTTACGGACTTCATGGCGGCGTCATGCTGAGAACGGGAACACAACGCAGTCTACAATAGCCCTACCGAAGCATCTCGCCAAATGCTCTACGGACTTTCGCCGCGAGATTCTTCGGGTTAAGTCCCGTCCTCTCGTCCCTCTCCGTTTCTCAGAATGACGCGGCGGGACTCTCGAGATGAGCGGGAAATATCAGTCGTCGTGTACGTTCGTCGCCTTGTCGGTGTAGAGGATGCCGTCGAGGTGGTCGTACTCGTGGCAGATGGCGCGGGCGAAAAAGCCCTTCGCGACGAGGGAGTACCTATCTCCCTTGCGGTCCGAAAAGACGACCTTCACCTTGTCGGGCCGCGTGACGGTGCCCGCCTTGCCGCGGACGGAGAGGCAACCCTCCGCCCCCGTCTGCTCCCCTTTCTGCCACACGAACACGGGATTGACGAATTCAAAATATCCCTCGTCCACGTTGACGACAAAGACGCGCAGAGAAATGCCGATCTGCGGCGCGGCGAGGCCCGCTCCCTCTTCCTTGAGGACGGTATCTCTGAGGTCGTCGAGGAGTTTTGCGAGCTCCCCGTCGAACCTCGTCACTTTTTCACATTTTTTGCGGAGGATCCGATCTCCGACCTGTAAAACTTCACGAACCATACGATAACCTCAGCTTAAATTGCTCGGATTTTCTTCGACATACACGAGCACATCTTTGAATTTTTCCTCAGCGACGGCGGCGTAGACCTCCTTTAAGGGTGCGCTGCGGGTCATTCTCATCAAGATCTGATAGCGGAACTTGTTCTGGATGCGCTTGATGGGGGAATGCATGCGGTTGAAGAAGAGAAATTCCTCCTCATGGGCCGCGTAGATCTTTTGCAGTTTTTCATAGAGCGTCTTGAGGGCGGCGAGGGTTTCCTTCTCGTCCTCGCCCGTCACCATGACGCGGACGACCTTCACGAAGGGCGGGTACATCATGGCCTCGCGCATGGCGATCTCGTGTTCGTAGAAGCCCTCATAGTCGTAGTTTGCCGCAAAGCGGAGAATGTAATTGTCGGGGTCGTACGTCTGAAGGACAACTTCGCCCTCTGCTCCCGCCCTGCCGCTGCGGCCTGCGACCTGCGTGATGAGCTGGAAGGTCCGCTCCCCGCTGCGGTAATCGGGGAAATGCAGGCTCATATCCGCGTCGAGAATGCCGACGAGGGTGACGGAGGGAAAGTCGTGTCCCTTGGCGACCATCTGCGTGCCGACGAGGATATCCGCCTTTTTGTCTGCAAATTGCTTTAAAATTTTGTAGTGACCCTCTTTGCCGCTCGTCGTATCCACGTCCATGCGCAGGATCCTCGCCGCGGGGAAGAATTTTTTGAGTTCCCCCACCACCCTTTGGGTCCCCGTTCCCATGTAGTGAATGTGCGTCCCGCCGCAGACGGGGCAGGCGGAAAGGGGCCTGTATTTCGCCCCGCAGTAGTGGCACTTGAGGCAGTCCTCATCGCTGTGATAGGTGAGGGCGACGTCGCAGCTCTTGCACTTGACGACGTTCCCGCAGTCGCGGCACATGACCGTCTGCGCGTAGCCGCGGCGGTTCAGAAAGATGATGGCCTGATTGCCGTTTTCAAGACATAACTTCAATTTTTCGCGCAGCGCGATGGAGAAGGGAGTGGCGTTCCCCCGCCGCACTTCCCTGCGCATGTCCACGATATTGACCTTGGGCATGGGGCGTGCGTTGATACGGTCGGGCAGGGTGATGAGCCCGAACTCGCCGCTCTTTGCCCGTCTGTAGGTATCGACAGAGGGGGTCGCACTGCCCAAAATCAGCTTACAACCGTGATATTTTGCCCGAAGATAGGCAACGTCAAACGTGTTGTAGCGGGGGGTGGATTCCGAACTGTAACTGCCGTCGTGCTCCTCGTCGATGACGATACAGCCGATATTTTCGATGGGGGCGAACACGGCGGAGCGGGCCCCGACGGCGATTTTGGCCTCCCCCGCGCGGAGGCGTTCCCACTCGTCGAACTTCTCTCCCGCCGAGAGGCCGCTGTGCAAAATGGCCACCTTCGGGCCGAACCTCCCGCGCAGTTTTGAGAACATCTGCGGCGTCAGAGAGATCTCGGGAACGAGAAAAATTGCAGACTTATGTTGCGATAAAGCCTCGGCAATGAGGGTGAGATAGATCTCTGTCTTGCCGCTCCCCGTCACGCCGTGAATGAGGGAAACGGTCTTGTCCGTCGCCCTGACGGCCTCCACGGCATCCCGTTGGGCGGGCGTAAGCGAATGACGCTCCTCTCCCCCCTCCACGCTCCTGTAGGGAACGCGGAATATGCGGCGTTTTTCGACAATAAGTGCGTGATTTTTGATGAGAACACCGACGGCGGAGGAAAATTTCTCCCTCAGTTCCGAGAGGGGCGCCTCCCCCTTTTCCTCCAAATAGGCGATACAGGCGAGCTGCACTTTCGCCCTCGGATTGAGCGGGGGGAGCTCCTCGCTGAGCCGCACAAATTCCCTGTAGCTCTTGCCGACCTTCCCCGTGCGCATTTCGGCGGGAAGGAAGAGGCGGAGGGAGAGCGCCATCGGGCAGCGGTAGCGGGCGGAGATCTTTTCGGCAAGGGAAAGGCACTCCCCGTTGATGGCGGGAACATCGTCCTCCACGCGGTAAATTTCCTTGAGTTTTTCGGCGGGATAGTCGCTTTTTTCCTTCACGCGCATGACAAAGCCCGTCGTCGTGCCCCTGTTGTTTCCGAAGGGAACGGCGACGCGCATACCTGCCTTGACGGTTTCGTCTGCAACGTAATCGAAAATTTTATCGACGTCGCTGTGCGCAACGTCCACGATGACTTCCGCGATCATGGTCTTTTGATATGAAAGGAGTGGAATGAGGGTTTCCACTCGGCTCCCCTTGTAGGGGAGCTGTCACCGCAGGTGACTGAGGGGTTTTGAACCCCTTTGGCCTTACGGCCACTTCCCCTAAGAGGGGCAGCAAGGGTCGCCCCGCGTCATTCTGAGGGAGCGGACGAGGCGAAAAAACTCAAAAGCCCCGCGGTTGACGGGGCGTTTTCTCAGTCTTTGGACATTTTCACTTTGCCGTTCATGACCTCCTGGCAGGCAAGGACGATCTCCTTCTGCTTGCCGGGGAGCTCCGTCGCGCCCGTGGATTGCATCTGCTCGATGATCTGGCGGGTACGCTTTGCAATGAGAACGCACAGCTCGTATCTGCTCACAGGCTCTTCCTCCGTGCCGAGCTTGCGCACGAGGGCGTCTACCGAGGGTTCATTGATCATATCATTCACCTACCTTGTTTCTTTCTTTGTTGATGATTTCGAGGACTTCGTCGACTGCCCTGCTGAGGTCGTCGTTCAAGACCTTGTAATCGTACTGTTCGCGCATATGAACTTCATATTTCACACGCTGGAGCCGCTCGCGGAGGGCCTGTTCGGACTCCGTGCCCCTCTTCTTGAGCCGTTCCACGAGTTCCTCGATGGAGGGCGGGTCGATAAAGATGAGGATGGTATCTTTGAGGAGCTTCCGCGCGTTCAGCCCGCCGACGACGTCGATTTCGAGAATGACAGATGTCTTTTGAAGCTGGTTCTCCACAAAGGAGCGGGGGGTGCCGTAGAGGCCCGAAAAGTGCTCGTCGTATTCGAGGAAATCTCCGTCTTTGATGCGCTGCTCGAACTCCTCTTTCGTGACATAGATGTAAGTTTTTCCCGAAACTTCGCCGGGGCGGGGAGCGCGCGTCGTCATCGAAACGGACTCGACGAGCGAAGGATCTCTCTTCAGAAGTTCCTTGACAATGGTCCCCTTCCCGACGCCGGAGGGACCGGAAATGACAATGGGTATATTTCTCATTCGTTACTCCAGATTCTGTATCTGTTCACGTATTTTTTCGATCTCATTCTTCATGGCGAGCGCAGAGGAGGTTATCTCCGTGTCGCATGATTTACTGCAGATGGTGTTGCACTCGCGGTTGAATTCCTGAATGAGGAAGTCGAGCTTCCGCCCGACGGGCTCCTCGTCGCAGATGCGGTAGTACTCCTCGATATGGGAATTGAGGCGGGTGAGCTCCTCGTCGATATTGCACTTATCGGCAAAGACGGCGGCCTCCGTCAAGATCCTCGCCTCGTCCACCTTTCCGCCGAGAAATTCCTCGATGCGGCCCAAAAGTTTCTCGCGGTATTCCTCGGGAACATAGGGCGCACGCGCGGTGATCTTTTCGCGGAGCTCCGAAATCGTTTCCATGCGGGAGAGGATATCCGCCTTGAGGCGTTCCCCCTCCTGTTTCCGCATCTCTGTAAGGTTCCCGAGCGCAAGGCGCAAAGCCCTGTCGAGGCAGGAGAGGAGCAGTTCGTCCGCCCCGACCGTTTCGTCCATGCGGATGACGTCGGGCAGGCGCAGGAAGAAGGAGAGGGACCCGTCGTCCTCGAGGAGAGGATAGGCCCGTTTGATCTCCGCCGCCGCCTCCATGTAGGCATGGATGACGCCCCAATCGACATAGAGAGATTTGGCCCTCTCGCGCTTATCGCTGTAGCTGATGAACACATCGAGATGGCCGCGGGAGAGATATTCCCTGACCGTGGCGCGGACGCTCTCCTCCGCGCAGAGCAGGATGCGGGGACTCTTGACGGCGACGTCGAGATAGCGGTTGTTGACCGATTTGACTTCGACCGATACGGTAAGACCGCCCTCGCCGTATTCCCCTTTTCCGTAACCCGTCATGCTATACATAGGCGTTTCTCCGATTTTGTATATTATAACACACGCATGCGCGTCGGTCAAGTAAATTATAAATTATAAATTAAAAATTAAAAATGATAAATTGTGGGGATGGGATTACCTCGCCCCGCGTCATTCTGAGAAACGGAGTAAGAACGAAGTCAAAATGAACTAACCCGAAGAATCTCGCGGCGGAAATCCGTAAAGTATGCGGCGAGATGCTTCGGTACTGCTCCCATGGACTTCGTACGGCTCCCCTTCTCAGCATGACGCCGCACCGTCCCTCATCCCGAGCGAAGCGAGCGGATCTCGTAAACCAACGGCAACTAACCCCTCGAAGAATTCTTTTTCGCCCTTGAAAAAGAATTCTTCGAATCTTACTCCAGCATCTTCAAAAATTCTTCTTCGCCGATGATGGGAATGCCGAGCTTTTTGGCCTTTTCGAGCTTGCTGCCCGCCTTTTCGCCCGCGATGACGAGGGTCGTGGAATTCGTGACCGAGCTCGCCGCGACGCCCCCGAGCGCCTCGATCCTCTTCTGTGCCTCGGGACGGGAGAAGGAGGCAAGGCTCCCCGTGAGCACCACGGTCTGCCCCGCAAACACTCCCTCGGTGACGCGCTGTTTCTGTTCGATCTCCACGCCCGCCGCGATCAGCCGCCCGATCTCCGCCCTGTTCTCCTCGTCGGAGAAATAGGCGATGATCCCCCGCGCCGTGACTTCGCCGATATTCTCGAGCGCGACGAGTTCGTCATAGGTCAGTGCGGCGACCTTCTCGATACTGCCGAATGCCGCGAGATCCCTTGCGGCGACCCGTCCGATCTGCCCGATGCCGAGAGCATACAGGAGCCGTTCGAGCGTGATATGTTTGCTCTTTTCGATGGCCGAAAGGAGATTTCCGATCTTTCTCTCGCGGAACCCCTCGAGGCCCGCAAAGCTCTCCTCCGTGAGGGCGTAGAAGTCCGAAAACTTCCTCAGGCCACGTTTGTCGTAGAGGAGCTGAATGGTGGCCTCGGACATTCCCTCGACGTCGGCGGCGTTCTTGGTGCAGTAATGGGTGAGCTTCTGCACGACGCGCGGCGGACAATCCCTGTTGGAGCAGAAGAGGTTCGCCCCGATCTCCTCCACTTGACTGCCGCAGTAGGGGCACACGGACGGTTTTTCCGCAGGAGGGGTATCGGACATGGTACCGTCGATTGCGCCCAAGATCTCGGGAATGACCTCGTTGGAGCGGCGGATGAGCACCCTCGCCCCGACGCGGACATGCTTGCGGGTAATATCGCCGTAGTTGTTGAGCGTGGCCCTACGGACGGTGGCGCCTGCGAGCTCCACTGGGTCAACTTTGGCGAGCGGGGTGAGCTTTCCCGTGCGGCCGACCTGCCAGAAGATCTCCCGCACCGTCGTTTCGGCCTCCTCCGCCTCGAACTTGTAGGCAATGGCCCAGCGGGGGAATTTGTCGGTATAGCCCATTCTGTCCCGCACAGCCGTTTCGTTGACCTTGATCACCGCCCCGTCCGTGAGATAGTCGATCTTGCGGCGTTCGACCTCGATCTCATCGACGGCGTCCTGCACTTCCTCGGCAGTTTTGCACACCTTGAAGAAGGGATAGGTCTTGAACCCTTCCCGCCTCAGAAACTCCTTTTCCGCCGCCTGCGAGGGAAGGGGGTCCTCGCTCATGTAGTTGATATCATAGAAGAGGATCTCCACTCCCCTCTCCGCCGTCATCTTGGGGTCGAGGTTCCTGACTGCCCCCGCCGCCGCGTTGCGGGCGTTCTTTAGGGCGTCCGAGGGGTGTTCGCGGTTGTACTTTTCGAGCACGGAAAGACGGATGACCGCTTCGCCGCGGACCTCGAGGGTGCCATGATAGCCGATCTTCAGCGGGAAACTGCGGATCGTGAGGACCTGCGCCGTGACGTCCTCCCCCTCGATACCGTTGCCGCGCGTCGAGGCACGCACGAATGCGCCGTTCTCGTAGGTCAAGCAGACGGTGAGCCCGTCGTACTTATATTCCACGGTAAATCCCGCATCCTCGTCCGCTTTCTTGACGCGGGTGAAGAAGGCCGCGAGTTCGTCCTCGGTGACGGCCTTGTCCAAGGAATAGAGCCGCGCAATGTGGGTATGCCGCTCGAAGCCCTTGACGGGTTCGCCGCCCACACGGCGGGTCGGGGAATCGGGCTCCACGATGCCCGTTTCCCGCTCGATCTCCCTGAGCTCATCGTACAGTTTGTCGTATTCCCTGTCCGAATGGGTGGGAGCGTCGAGCACATAGTATTCGTACGCCCATTGGTTGAGCGTGTCGATGAGATAGCGTTGCCTGTCCATAGTTCAGACCTCCAAAATCTCGAGGGGCGCGAACGCCGCCGCGAGTTCCTTGTTCCCCGCCGCCGCAAAGTGGACGGTGATGAATAGATTCCTTCCCTCGCCCCGCATGGAGATGACCTCTCCCGTGCCGAAGCGAGTATGTTTGACGAGCGTTCCCACATGAAAGCGGGAGGTGTCTTTGGTCGGCTGCGGGGTCTGCGGAATGACGGAAACGGGCCGCGTGCTCTTGGTGCGCTTGCCCGTGCCGAAGGTGTAGCCCTCGGGTTCGCGGTATGTGCCGACTTCCCGCGGCGCAGAGTTGCCGTAGCCGTACCTTCCGCCGCGCTCCCCGCCGTAACTATGATAGCTCTCGCCGTAGCCCCCGCGGTTCTCGCCGTAGCCCCTTCTGCCGTATGTACCGTACCCTTCTCCGCCCGTGTAATCGCCCGAATATCGCGTATATGTGCGCGTTTCGGGGAGTTTCAGAAGGTCCTTGAGCTCCTCGACGAAGCGGGAGCGGACGGTGGGTTCCCTGCGCCCGTAGAGGTAGCGGGACTTGGTGCGGGTGAGATAGAGCATCCGCTTCGCCCGCGTGATGGCAACGTACATGAGCCGCCGTTCCTCCTCGATCCCGTTGGGGTCATCCACCGCGCGCGAGGTCGGCATGATATTCTCCTCGAGCCCCACTAAAAAGACGGTGTCGAATTCCAGACCCTTGACGGCGTGAATGGTCGCGATCGTCACATAGTTGCCGTCGTCCATCTCGTCGGTGTCCGAATAGAGGGTGACCTGCTGGAGATAGTCGGAGAGGGACGCGTCCGCATTCATGCGTGCATATTCATCGACAGAGTTCTGAAATTCGTCGATATTTGCGCGCTTTGTGACCGATTCGTCCGAGTTATCGGCATACTGTTCGCGCATCTGCGAGGTTTCGATGAGCTCCTTGGTGAGCTCGGAAACGTTGAGGTCCTGTGAGGCGATGACGAGCCCCTTGATGAACTTCCCGAACTCCCTGAGTTTCTCCTTCATGCCCGCGGAGAGGGCCAAAACGTCGCAGTCCGTCACAGCGTCGTAGAGAGAGAGGTCCTCCCGCGCGGCATAATCCTGCATGGCCTGCAGGGTCTTGTCGCCGATCCCCCGCTTGGGCACGTTGATGATGCGTTGAAGCGCCTCGTCATCGTAGGGATTGGCGATGAGGCGGAGATAGGCCAAGATGTCCTTGATCTCCTTCCGCTCGAAGAATTTAAAGCCGCCGAAAACCTTGTAATTGATGCCATATTTGGTGAATTCCTGCTCGTAGGCGCGGGTCAGGGCGTTGATGCGCATGAGCACGGCAAAGTCGGAGAGCTTCTTCCCGTTCCGCACGCTCTCCGCAATGATACGGGCGCAGTAGAGAGCTTCCCCCGCCTCCTCGTCCGATTCGTAGTAGACGGGCTTGTCCCCCTCCCCCGCTGCCGTCCAGAGCTCCTTGCCCTTGCGCTGAAAGTTGTGCGCAATGGAGGCGTTCGCGAGCGCGAGAATGGAGCCCGTGGAGCGGTAATTCCGCTGCAATTTGTAGACCTTTGCGGCGGGGAAACTGCGTTCAAAGTGCAATATGTTCTCAATTTTTGCCCCCCGCCAGCCGTAGATGGACTGGTCGTCATCGCCCACGACGAAGAGGTTTCCGTGCTCCGAGGACAGGAGCTTGATGATATTGAACTGGACTTCGTTGGTGTCCTGAAATTCATCCACATGGATATAGCGGAACCTGCCCGCGAGGTACTCTCTCGCCTCGGCGTCGCTCGCGAGGAGGGAAAGAGCCTCCGTCAAAAGGTCGTCGAAGTCGAGGGCGTTGTTCTGCTTGAGGTGCACTTCGTATCGCGCATAGACCTTGGCCGCGGCCTCGATATTTCGCTCATAAGTGTGCGATTTTAAATATTCGTCGGGCTTTAAGCCGAGCATTTTGGCGTTGGTGATATGGAAGCGGACAGACTTTAATAGCCCGTCGTCGTCCGAATAGCCGCACTCGCGGAAGGCCTGCTTGACGACGGCGTTGCGTTCCTGCTCCGAATAGATGGAAAAGTTCTCGTTGAGCCCCCGTTTTGCGGCATACATTCTCAGAATTTTCACGCACATGGAGTGGATGGTGCACACCCACATGCTGCGGGTATCGGTATAGCGTTCAAGCCGCTCACGCATTTCACGGGCGGCCTTGTTGGTGAAGGTGATAGCGAGGATATTGGAGGGATCTACCCTCATGTCCTCGACGAGATGTGCAATGCGGGCGGTGAGTACCCGCGTCTTTCCGCTCCCCGCGCCCGCGAGCACGAGCACTGCGCCCTCGGTGTCGAACACGGGAAGCCGCTGTTCTTCATTCAGTTCCTGTAATTCTTCCATACGGAATTATTATAGCAAATCGGGAAAGAAAAGGCAAGCATTTGGCCCATTCTCGCTTGGCGGGATGAATCCGCCGCCGCCATTCTAATCACGTCATGGTGAGCGCAGTCGAACCATCACCTATTTTTGCTGCGGTGATCCTTCGACGTTGCTCAGGATGACGTGATTGGGAATGCCGTGTCGGGCTCACCCCGCTCATTTTGACCCGCCCGCTCATCCTGAGCGTAGCGAAGGATCCCATAAAACCAACGGCGGCCCATAGCGGCGTCATGCTGAGAACGAGAGTACAACGAAGTCTACGAGGGCTATACCGAAGCATCTCGCCGCATGTTTTACGGACTTTCGCCATAGCGGCGTCATGCTGAGAACGGGAGTACAACGCAGTCTACGGAAGTTCTACCGAAGCATCTCGCCGCATGCTTTTCGGACATTCGCTGTAGCGGCGTCATGCTGAGAACGGGAGTACAACGCAGTCTACAGAAGTTCTACCGAAGCATCTCGCCGCATGCTTTTACGGATATTCGCCGCATGTTTTACGGACTTTCGCCGCGAGATTCTTCGGGTCAAATCCCGTCCTCTCGTCTTTCTCCGTTTCTCAGAATGACGCGGCGGACGGACTTCATTCATGGCGGCGTCATCATTCTGCCCCTACAAAAACTCACCTCTTCCCCTTCAGTTCAAACTCATACTCCCTCTTGAAGCGTTCGAGGGCGCGGAGGTACCGCTCCGAGAGCTCCAAGGTGTACCTCTGCCGCTCGGCATAGCCCAAAGAGTTGTAATATTCCATATCCGTCAGGCGGCCGATCGCGTCGGAAACTTCGCCCTCGGAGAGAAGCATATCGCGGACCCTGTCATAGAATTCGTCGGGCGTATCCCCCTTGATGGCCTCGCCGACTTTTTCCTGAAAATACCGCTCCATTTTGCTTTCGCTCATGCCCATATCGCGCGCCTCACTGCGCTTGAAGTCGAGCTCCGCCTCACACTGCTGCCAAAATCCCTTCTTCATGCGCATTTTTGCCTCTTTTGCAAGCATTTTCAACGTTTTTTCCATACAGGCCTCGCTATTTCGACAAATTTTGCAAAAATAAAATCCGCAATCTCTTGCGGATCTTCTTTAGTTTCTGCTTCTCTTTCTCGCGGCTTCCGACTTCTTTCTCTTCTTGACGGAAGGCTTCTCGTAAAATTCCTTCTTGCGAAGGTCGCCGATGATGCCGTCGCGCGAGCACTTTCTCTTGAAACGCCGAAGCGCACTCTCCAAGTTTTCGTTCTCTCCGACCTTGATCGTTGACATACTCCTCTACCCTCCTTCGCCGCAGCACTTATTCATCTTTGATATTATAGCATCCCGCGGCGGCCTTGTCAATTTATTTCTGCCTCTTTTTGGAAATTTTAGGCCGACCTTTGAAAAAATTTCAAGCGGCGGTTCTTTTTCCCTCACTGATAGATGAACTCCGTGACGATGCCCTCGCCGTAGTCGCCGAACCCCTTTCCGAACAGCGTGAAGCCGCCCCTGTTTTCTGCGTTTTCGGGCACATAGATGCGAAATTTTATCTGCTCCTCGGGCCTTAGAGCGAGGTCCTTGAGGGAGGTATCGGAAACCTTGACGCCCGATATAAACGTCCCCTCCTGCCCGACGGAGAGCGTGACTTTCTTGCCGTACTGCCCCAAATTCCCATACCACCATGCGGGGTTGCATGTCCCCGTGCGGTCGTTATACTCTCCCTTGCTCGTGTAGACGCCGAGAAATTTCCCGTTCACCGAGAAGTGGATATCGCTGGGATAGTAGGCCGCATAGCCGGGGGCCTCGGACGCGATCTCGAGAGAGAAGCGGAGCTCCTTCAAGCCGTTTTCGGCGGAGAGATAGTTGGGGACGAGGTACTCCACATACCCCCAGCCCAGCCAAAGAATGCCCGCCTTGACCCGTTCGGGGAAGGAAAAGGCCGCGGGGTCGTCGAATCCGCCGATGATGTGTTCCTCCGTGGCGATCCCGCACGTCCTGTGCACCTCGTAGCCGATGT
Source organism: uncultured Clostridia bacterium (assembly GCA_947627125.1). GTDB lineage: Bacteria > Bacillota > Clostridia > Christensenellales > Borkfalkiaceae > Gallimonas. The sequence goes on along the minus strand of CANQUY010000011.1, from coordinate 1,687 downwards.
AGTGGCCGATATCAATATGTGCCGATTCTACCCTGCCCTCCGTCTGCGGCCACGGCTGAAAGTCCACGATGACCTTATCGGCCGCAAGACAGCAGATCTTCTGCGTGCCTCTGACCCCCGAGGACGTGGTGATCTCGATGAGCCCCGCCGCGTGGAGCTTCTTGATATGCGCCGTGATCGCCCCGTTCGATACGTTGAACCGCTTGGCAAAGTAGGCGAGATTGAGCTCGCCGTGCGTCATGAGTTCCTCTAAAATGCCGAGCCGCACCTCCGAATCGAGCGCCTCATACAATAGTTTACCTTGGCGAAAATCTTTCAAATAAATCATACGCAAATTGTAGCAAAAACGGCGGAAAATGTCAATCTTTCCGCCGTAAAAATCTCAATATTTTATTTTTTTGTGAAGCGAACCCTACGCCCTCACGATCGTCGCCGTGACGTTCCCCCGATGGATCGCCATGAAACAGTAGGTCGGTTCCGCATAGTCGCCGACGGAACCGGGGTTGACGCACAGAACGTCATCCACGTCCTTGATATCAGCGATATGCGTGTGGCCGTAGAGCGCAACGGTGCAGTCAAGCTCCTTGGCCCGCGCGACCAGCCGCTCGAGCCCATGCTTTACGCCGTACTTGTGCCCGTGACAGCAAAAGACCCTGACGCCCTCCGCCTCGATGACGCACTCGTCCTCCCCGAAATAGAAGTCGCAGTTTCCCTTCATGACACGCGTCTTTTCGGGGAATTCCCCCATGACGGGTCGCATGTCGCCCGATCCGTCGCCGAGGTGGATGATGAAGTCGTTCTCGGAAAAGAGCCGCTGCACTCTCTCCACCGCGCCCGCCCGTCCATGGGAATCGGAAATGATAATAAAGGTTTTCATAATTGCTCCCTGAGGGCCGCAAGCGCCCTGCCCCTGTGCGATACGGCATTTTTCTCCGCCTCGTCCGCTTCGCCGAAACTCTTTTGAAGGTCGTCCGAGAAGAAGAGCGGATCGTACCCGAAGCCGCTTGCGCCGCGCTCCTCCGTCAGAATGTGCCCGAACGTCCTGCCCTCGGCGGTGAGCTCCCGCCCGTCGGGGAAGCAAAGCACGATCGCACAGCAGAAGTGGGCGGACCTGTCCGTTTTCCCCTTCAGCCGCGCGAGGAGAAAGGCGCGGTTGAGGGCGTCCTTCCCGTCGCAGAGGGGCATATGCGCACGCAGCCATTCTTGAGGCGCGAACATTGCGGAGTACCTCGCGCTGTAGACGCCGGGCTCCCCCGAAAGCGCATCCACCGCAAGCCCGCTGTCGTCGGCGAGGGAGATGAGCCCCGTCGCCCGCATCACCGCCCGCGCCTTGAGAAGCGCATTGCCGAGAAAGGTAGTTTCCGTTTCCTCGACGTCCTCGAAAAATCCCGCTTCCGCCGCCGAAAGGATCTCAAAATCGGGAAAGATCTCCCGCATCTCCCTGAGTTTATGCTTATTTCCCGTCGCCGCCACAAGTTTCATCTCTTCCTCCTTTTAATATAACATATGTTATATAACATGTGTAATTTTTGTCTATTCGTGATATCCCACCCCCGCCGCGTCATCCTGCCCCGCGCGCTCATCCTGCCCCGCGCCGCCGCGTCTGCCCCGCCCTCATCCCGAGGCGCAGCCGAGGGGATCTCATAGACCCACGGAGCAGGGCCACCGCGTCATTCTGAGAAACGGA
>CANQUY010000010.1 GCA_947627125.1 uncultured Clostridia bacterium | reverse complement strand
GCTGGCCCCTTCTCATTGCGCTTTTATACTGCATGTGCAAGAACGGCACGCTGGGCGAAATTGCATCGAAGTTCGGCATCGGCGGTTGCGGCTGCAACGGCTGATTTTCCCTCCTGTTCCGTGGATAAAAGGGCGGCGCACATGCGCCGCCCTGCATTTATAGTTTGAACAGAAAATGGGCCTCAGTCGTTTTCAAGACCCGCAAGGTAGTCAATGGAAACATGAAAATACTGCGAGATCGCGACGAGCTTTGAAAGCGTCGGCTCGCACCGCCCTATTTCCCATAGGCTGATAATGGATTTTCCCACGTCGAGTTCCTTTGCAAGTTGGATCTGCCCGATCCCCTTCTCTTGCCGCAGTGCGCGAAGCCTCTCTCCGAATACATTTTCCATACAAACATTTTCCCATAATTATGGGAAAATTACTTGACTTCCCAGTATTATGGGAGTATAATGAGGACATTGAAATTTACGGAGGTAAAACCATGTATTGCAAAAACTGTGGCAAGGAAATCAGCGATTATGCCTTTGTTTGCCCGAACTGCGGTGTAAAGACCGAGAATCCCAATGCGGAAAGGAATGCGCCCGCCGAAAAAAAGACCAATACGCTTGCGATTGTCGGATTCATTTTGGCCTTTCTTATTCCGATTGCGGGGCTCATCTGCAGCATCATTGCGCGGAAACAGCTTCAAGAACGCGACGAGGGCGGCGCAGGACTTGCCTTGGCGGGGCTCATCATCAGCATTGTAGAACTCGTCATCGTCTTCATCTACCTTATCGTTGTCATTGCGGCCGTCGCTGCGGTAATGTAAAATGTATGAAAAAAAGCGCATACGGCGCTTTTTTTCATATCTCCCGCCCTCAAAGGTAAGCGTGAAGAATCGGCGATTTTAAGTCTAAGGTTCTACTGCATTTTTGCCCTATAGAAGAGCAGGGCGCAGACGGTCTTGGCGTCCCTGATCTCGCCGCGGGCGACCATGTTGCACGCCTCGGTGAAGGGAATGTACTCCACATTCAGGAACTCGTCGCTGTCGGGATGCTTCTCCCCCGCCCGCACGTCCGTCGCCTCATAGATATAGAGCTTTTCGTTCGTATACCCGGGGGACGGATAGAGCACGGTGAGGAGGGTCAGACTGCCTGCGATGAGCCCCGTTTCCTCCTCCAGTTCCCGTTTTGCAGCGGCGGCGGGGTCCTCCCCCCTTTCGAGCTTGCCCGCGGGGATCTCATAGAGTTCTTCCCCGTAGGCATAGCGGAATTGCTTGACGAGCACGGCCTTTCCGTCCACGACGCAGAGAATGGAGGCTCCGCCCGGGTGCTCCACGATCTCCCGCTTGCAGGGCTTTCCGTTGGGGAGAATGGCATCGTCGCAGCGCACGGTGATGATCTTCCCCTCAAAGACGATATTTTTCTGCGCCGTCGCCTCCTTCAAAGAATCGGGCGGGGGCGTCTGCTCGGGGACGCGGTAGGAATACGCCGCACAGGCAGCGGGATAGGCCTCACGCACGATGTCACGGAAGGGACGGATGATCCTGTCCGCAAAGAGCGCATAGCTTGCCGTGAAGCTCCCGTCCACATAGAAATAGCGGAGAAGAAAATCGCGGAACTTGACGACGCCCGAATCGATCTCCGCGAGGAGGCAGAACACGAAAGCGAGCGCATCGACGCGGCCGGAGGGAAGGTACACCGTCCCCTTGCCGTTCGGAAGATCCCTCAGATAAAAACTGCGGGACTGCGCATAGTCGAACTCCTCCGTGACGGCGTTGAAGAGCCCCTTGAGGTCCTCGCTCTCGGCAAGGCATCTCAACACCTGCGAGATCCCGACGTCCGCTTCGCGGTATGTTCCCGCAATGAGCCCGTCGCAGGCGTCGAGAAACCGACGGATCTTTTCGTATTTTTCTTCCATAATGCTCCTCCGCGGCCGATAGAAAAGCCGTTTTTCTTTTATTATAGCACAGACGAAAAAAATATTAAAGTTTTTTTCGGAAATATCTTGATTTTATCCTTGTTTTTATGTATAATGTAGAAAATAATTGTTCTTAAGGGAGGAATGATTCTTATGAAGTCCGTTCAAATCTCGCTTGAAAAATCATCGAGCGTCAAGGAGTTCGTCAACATTACGCAGAGCTACGACTATGAGATCATCATCAAGAGCGGTTACTACGTTGTAGATGCTAAATCTATCCTCGGTCTTTTCAGCCTCGATACCTCGAAGCCCCTCACTGTAGAGATCCACAGCGATGATTGCGACGATTTGCTTGAAAAACTGAAGAAATTTGCAGCGTAAATCTTTCAAAAACCGAAAAGTAAGCCGCTTGGGTCAAAAGCGGCTTATTTGTGTCTGAGAAATACAGAGGAAAAGCATGCAGATCAAAGGTGAGACTTCGGTCAACAAGTTAATACTCCTTTTCGTCTTTGACAAGATGGAGAGTCCCCTATCGGAGCGTACCCTTTTGGATATGTGCACTTCTTCCAACGATTGGCTCAACTATATGGACTGCATGACACTTCTCGAAAGGCTTCTCTCCGACGGGTTCCTCTGCCAGATCCCCGGAGTAGACGAGCCCCTCTACATGATCACGCCCGAGGGAAGAGAAACGCTTGCAAGTTTCTATATCAACATCCCGTACAGTTCCCGCGAAGAAATTTCAAAGTATATCAAGAAGAACAGCGCACACCTGCGCACCAAGCAGGACTGCCGCGCCGATTACTTCCAGAACAAGGACGGCACCTATACGGTATATCTGAAGATCCTTGCCCCCATCCAGCCCATGCTCGAACTCAAATTCGTCGTTCCCGACAAGAAGATCGCGAATAATATCTACAAAAAATGGGAAGACAAGGCACAGGAGCTCTATACAGCCGTCTATGAAACGCTCGTAGACTAATTCACTTACTTCACAGGAGGAAGCCATGGTAACATATTCGCCCAAAGGTACATGCTCGAAACAGATCATATTCGATATCGGTGACGACCACAAGATCCACAACGTGAAATTTATCGGCGGTTGCAGCGGAAATCTGCAGGGCATTGCCCGTCTTGTGGAGGGAAAGACGCCCGATGAGATCTATCCCCTGCTCAAGGGGATCAAATGCAGACAGAACACCTCCTGCCCCGACCAATTTGCGGAGGCGTTGGTACCCTATTTGACGCAAAAGGATTGACCTCCCTCACAGGCAAAGATAAGGAGAGAGCCTTAGCTCCCTCTTTTTTTCATACAAAAAAGGCCCGCGTGTGCGGGCCCTGCATTTTTTATGGGATCAGAACGGAAGGAAGGGAACGCATGCCTCGACAAGGGCAAGGAGGATCGCGATCCCGAAGAAAATGCTGCTGACAATGAGGCCGCTGACATAGTAGAACTTGCCGCCCTCATGCGTCGCCGCCTGCCGCTTGCCGACCATGGAGAGCATGAACCCTGCAATGGGCATAAAGAAGGACCAGATGAGCCCGAGGAGCGCAACGGTGTTGAAGGGCTTTTCGTCATCCTTTGAAACGAACAGCTTGGAGAACAATACCATGAGAATGCTTGCGACGACCGCAAGGATCCAATACACCATCGAGAGCCAAAGAGCCATCTGCCAGCCCTCGGTCACGGCTATGCCGAGAAGAGAGGTGGCCGTAACGCCGTCCATGATAAAATAAAATACAGAGTATCCGTTGTTTTCCTCTTCCGCCGCCTGCTTCGGGCTCTCGGAAGCCAACACTTCCACCGCCGCGGTATCTTCCCCGAGCGCGCTTGCCTCTTTCGCCCGGTCCACGCCCATAAAGACTGCGCCAAGCACAAAGACGACCGCAAGCAGGAGAACAAGCATACTCATAAATTTTGATTTGCTTTGCATAAGTTCCTCCGAAACCGTAAAAATTTCCAATACAAGGTTATTTTATCATACTCAATAAATAAAGTCAATATCTAAAAGCATTTCTTTTGCTTAAACTTTTTGAAAAGTTGCAAAAAACTCCCACCGCGTTCCAATTCAGAAGAGCGGAATATGCTTCACGCCGCTGTACTTGGAGCCGTCCGCCTCGTCCGAGAGCTGGCCCACATAGTTGTTCGGGCTGTCTTTTCCGTACATGTAGAAGTTGAAATCGTGCGTGCCCGCGGCCTTGGGGAGCAATGTTCCCTGCCGCTGCAGATCCCCCTCCGCCCCTGCGAGCACGGAGATATTGATGTTCAGATACTCAAAATCTTTGAGATCCTCATCGAGGGCGGAGAAATCCACCGAGGAATAATTTCTGCCGCCGCCATAGAGGGCGATCCCGCCGTGGACGTAATTTTTCCCGTCCGAAGTCGTTTCCATGATATTGCCGTACTTTGCGGGGTCGGCGGAGTTGACGAAGGAGAGCATGCTCTGAATGTCGAGTTGCAGCCAGCTTGAGAGCTTCCCCGAGTTCCCGGGGGCCTCGATGAGCGTCGAGGAATCGACGAGGGAGATATCCTTCCAGTCGTAGAGGCGAACGTCCCCCTCGAGCCGCAGGACGGAGGCAAAGGAGGTTCCGCCCGACATTTTCCAATCTTCGACCCATTGGCGCCATTCCTGCGTGTTGCCCTCCTGCCCCTCATAGAGCATGGTGCCCGCAAAGTTGCTCTCGATCCCGATTGTAAATAGACCGCTCGACTCGACGACGGAGTCCTTGAGGGTGACGTCGGTCATCACATATTGGCTGTAGAAATAGGGATCTTGATAGAGATCGCCATAGCGGTTTGTCTTGCCCTGTTCGGGATAGGGCTTGCCGTTCGAATCGGTGAGCTGGGGCTCGATACCGTTCTTGCCCGAGGCGCGGAAGGCGCGGTTTGCGCCGATCTTGAGAACAAATTCCCTGCCCTGCGACAGAATACAGCCTTCGATACGGACGTTGATGCGCTCCTCGTCGCACCCTCTGTTTTGGGAGAGGTCGTCGAGGAAATAATGATCGCCGTCGCGGTTGCCCCCATAGGCGCGGACGACATTCCTGCCGTTTCTGATGCGGCAATTTACGATCTCGGCGTCCGCATTGATCTCGAGGGTGGTCCCCGTAAGGTTGAGGCGGGAGAGATTGTACTCCGCATTGGAGGAGAGCAGAGAACTGTCGCTGCAGCCGAGCAAATTGACGCCGTACAGCTTCACCCCGTCCGTGCGGATGAGGAACGCACAGTTGTCCTGCCCCGCAACGCTCGCCATCTGCCCGTATTTGACGAAGTACAGCGGCCCCTTGTAGAGTTCGAGCAGCGGTTTTCCGTTTGCGTCGTGCGCCTGCGTGAAATTGTTTGCGTCAATGGACTTTCCGTTGCCATAGACGTCGTTGCTGAATTCCATGACATAGGAGATATTCATGCTGTCCGCCGTCACGGGGTCCTTTGTATTCTTGTACCATTCTATGTTGTAAGTGGAACGCATGCGGTGGGAGCGGAGAACTTCCTCGCGCTCCGTCAGGCTGAAATCGTTGCCGTTCGCGTCCGTGCCGAGCTTGATATCTTCCATCAGGACGATGGGAAGTTTGTCGTCGGCGGCCTTGTTGAGTTCGGGGGCATTCTTGACGGAGACGGCCTCCTGCACGACGTTGAAGGTCAGCGTTGCCGCCACGTTCAGCCCGAAAGAGCGGTTCCCCTTCCACTGCGCCGTGACCGTCACCTCGCCCGTCGCATGCGGAATGAGGAATATCTTGCCCTCGCGGATCTCCACCGTCGCAACGCCCTCACGGTCGGAAACATACTCGACGTCCTCCCCCGCGGGCACCGTTCCCGCCGTACTGTAAGCATAGACGCGCAGTTGATAGGCGTTGTCCGTCAGCGTCAGAGAATCGGTATACGCCTTTCCGCCCACGGTAAAGCGCTCCGCAAGGTCTACATTGACGTTGTTGACGATCTGGATCGCGCTGATCTTGTTGACGATGGAGAGCACGACTTCCTTGGTGATGCTCTTATCCAAATAGTCGGCGGTAACGGTCAGAATGTAGGAGCCGCCCTTGATCGCCGTGACCGTCGCGCGGTTGTCCTCGATCGTCAGATATTCTTCGGGGCCGTCAAAATTCCATGTATATGCGACCCCCTTCGCTCCCGTTGAGGCGACGGCATAAAAGGTCGCCGCGTTGCCCGTGAGAAGGGTAACGCTCTGCCTGCCGTCCTCCGTCTGCTCCGCGGGAAGTTCGGAAAAGACGGAAAAATCGAATTCGGCAAAGGTAAACATGAAGCGGATGGACTTTCCGCCCGCGACGATCGTTGCGGGGAACCCCTCTTCGATCCCCTCGTCGATCTCCACGTCGAGAATGTATCTGCCGTTTTTGAGATTGGCGGGCTGTTGGGCGAGGCGGGCGTGTTCGGAGCGGAATTCGGAGAAATTTCCGTCGCATTCCAAATAAAACTGCGTTTCCGTTGTGCCGTAAGCGAGTTCGATCCCGCTGAAATCTGGTTCTCCGTTGATGAGGACCTCCCCCTCGCCGCGGAGGACCTGCAAATTCACCCTCTTCTCGATGGCCCCGTTCACGCCGTTGGGAACGGAGATCCCGAACACCGTTTCGCCCGAAAAAGGCAGGTACAGGCTCCTGTTCTCCTTGGCCATTTCGGCATAGGTATTGTTTTCTTTGCGGATCTCGTAATCGGTAAATCCGATGGGCGCGATCTCCACGTTGTATTGATACGTCCCCGCGGGAAGTTGGGCATAAAAATCGCCGTCCCGCTCCTCGACGGGAACGGAAGTATCGCCGTCGGAGATGGAAAACGCAAAGTCGTAAGGAAGAGAGGAGAGAATGACGACGGGCAGTCTGTCCGTAAATCCCTTGTCGTGGCTCGTTGCCACGATCTCCACCGTCCCCTCCCTGTGGGGCAAGATCTCCCCCTCCTCGGTGACTTCCGCAATGCTCGGGTCGGTAGATGCGAGGGTATATCTCTTGTCTGTGGCGTTGCTCGGCATGACCTCCGCGGAAACGACGTGCTTCACCTTATCCGCCATATCTATGAGGAGCGTCCCCTCCTCGTCGAGCCCCTCGGCAGCGACGTTGATCCCGTTGGCGGAAATGTTGACGCCGAGGCTTACGAGATTGACCGATGAGAAGATCACGAGCATGAATACCATCGGGATCACCAAGATGAGCGCAATGAGTGTCTTTCGCATCAGAGTTCCCCTCCCGAAAATTCGTAGTACTTCCTGTCCAGACGGAAAAGGAGATAGAAAGCGGAGAGAGCCGCCGCAATGACCGCGAAGCCTCCCGCCAAGACATAGGTGAGCGGACCGTAGGCAAATCCGCGGAGCTGCGAGAGGACCTTGAGCACGAACACCAGCCCGCCGACGGCAAAGGACAGGACGATCCCCATCACGATGATCGCCGAAACGGTATTGGAGGATTCCTTGATCTCGCCGTCCTCCTCGGTGGAGAACTTGACATGGTTAAAGTCGTAGCGGGTGGCAACGGCGATATTGACAAAGCTGAAAAGCATTCCCACGACAAAGACAAAGATCGCGTCCCATGCGCCGATATACCCCGTGACGCCGAGAATGATGGCGCTGACCGTCTGGGAGAGGACGTTCACAATGAGGCAGAGCACGATCTTGGAAAAGAAAATATCCTTATAGTTGATCGGGAGCGCCTTCACGGAATAAAACATGATCCCGTCGCGGCTGATATTCGTGGCGCAAAAGATATTGGTCAATGCACCGAACAAAATTGTTAAGAAAAGTGCGATTTCGAGATAGATATTGAGCCCGACAAGATTCTGGACGATGGAGGCTCCCAGCTCCATACAGGAATACACCATCAGGGGCATGATGAGCGCAACCGAAAGGTAAGAAAACATGTAGGACGGCGTGCGGAAGATGAGCAAAAACTCCTTCCGAAGAAGCGTTGCAAATTTGCCGCATTTCCGCGTGAGGCGGGTGGAGCGGAGAATGGACGAGGAAACGCCCTCGTTCCGCGCCTGCAACGCCCGCCGCAGGATGCTCTTGATGATCAAAAGGGAAAAGAGGATGCAGACGGCGGCGACGCCCAACAGCCAAAACCAGCTGAAGATGGGATCCGAACCCGTCATGATATTGGCATACCAGCGCGCTGGATACAGCCATGCGCACACATTTCCGATGGTCGTCATGACTTTTTCGTTGAAAAAGTAGCGGATCGCGTCCCCGAGCATCATCTGTTTGACGCCGCCGAGGATCATCGAATACAGCCAGAACGCGACCCCGAGAAGCGCCGTTACCACGATAAACATGAGAATGTAGCGTTCGCGAAGAAACCGTTTGATGACTTGATAGGGCAATATCAAAGCGGAGGCGATGGCGATGGCCATGAGCGGCAGAAGGAAGCAGATGACGAGCGTAAACGCCCAAAATGCAAAGGTGACGGGCACCTTTATCGCAAACGTGATGTTGACGGTAAAGACGGTGACGAGCGCGATCGCAAATTGGCTCTTATAGATGGAGATGAGCTTTGCAATAAATAGCGTCTTTTCGTTGATGGGGAGCGCAGAGTAGATCTTCATGTCATCTGAATTGAACAACTCAGCGCCAAGACTGTTCACTCCGCTTACCACCATGCCTATGATGACGGCGGTATAAAAGATCGTAAGAAGTTCGGTCGCGCGGGAAAAAATATCCGTGCGGCCGTCCGTTTTGACGGCCATATAGACGCCTGTAAACCGCCCGAAAAAGACGACGAAGAGCGCGATCATCGCTCCGATGAGCACGATACGCAGGATAAAACCGACAATGTCAAACTGCCCCGTCTTGAACACGGAGCGTTTTTCTTCAAACTCTTTCCTCAAGAGGGCCTTGACGGTACGGAAATTTATTTTTTCTCTTCCGCGGCGGACAGAACTTTCCCCCGCCTCGCCGACGGGCCCGTTATTCTTCCTGTTCTTCATTCCGTAAGAAATACTCCTCGAAATCGAAATCGGGGGTTTCCGCGTAGATCCGCTTCACGTCCAATTCGCTGACCTGCTTGCCCTTCCGTATGAGCACGACCCTGTCGCACAGCTTGGAAACCGTGTTGAGCGCATGGGAAGAGAACAGGATCGTGTTCCCTTCCGCGACATAGCTGTGCATGAATGTGGCGACCGCATGCATGGTGCGGGGATCGAGCCCCGTCATCGGCTCGTCCAAGATCCAAAGTTTCGGATGGTGGATGAGAGAGCCCATCATGCAGATCTTCTGCCGCATGCCGTGCGAATAGGAGGAAATGAGGTTCTCGATCGGCTTTCCGAGCTGGAACACCTCTTCAAGCTCCTTCAGATAGGACACGCGCTGTTCGGTGGAAACGCCATAGACGTCCGCCATGAAACTGATATATTGCAGACCCGTCATTTTGATAAAGGTCGCGTGGTTATCTGTCACAAAGCCCATGTTTGCCTTGGCCTTGTCCGCTTCCTTCTGCACGTCATGGCCGTCGATCGCAATGCTCCCCTTCTCAAACGGGATCATTCCCTCGATGCACTTCAGCGTCGTGCTCTTCCCTGCGCCGTTGTGGCCGAGCAGGCCGACGATCTCCCCCTCGTAGCACGAGAAAGAAACGTCGGTCACTGCCCAATCCGCCTTGCGCGAATACTTCTTATACAGACCTTTTACGCTCAGGATCTCTTTCCTTTCCCCGTCGAGCGGTTCCTGCGATCCGTCGCCCTGTCTGTTTTCTACACCCTGTTGTTGCATACCCTTTTTTCCTGTTGCGGTCAATATGTGAATTCAAGCGCGATCGTGACGGTGGAATTGCCCGAAACGTATTCGATATCGATCCGCTCCGCGCGCGTTCCGTCCGTCTTGACAGTCATCTGCATGTTGCGGACGGGGGCGGGGAGGCTCCCCGAAAGGCCGAGCGCAAGCCCGACGCTGCTATCTTTGATGACCGCCGTGAGCGTGTTGTTCTCCACGTTCCAGCTCGAATAGTAGAGCTCGTCGAACTTCAGCTTTACGTCGAATTCTCCCGCCGCCACCGTTTCGTTGATGACAGTTTCGCTGTAGGGCTGTTCCTCCGTGATGTCGTTGAGCCGTTTTGCCGTGCCCATCACTCTGTAGGAACTCCCCTCTTTTGTATAGATCTTGCTGCTTTCGTACTGCGTGATCTTCCCGCTCGTGATGGCGATCGTCTGTTTGATCTCCGAAGCATCTTGGATCTTTTCATAGCACTCCCCGATCCCGATGAGCGGAGAAACGACTGCGGGAGGATCGTCGTTCCCGCCGTCATCCGGAGTCTGAAGCGTATCGCAGCCGACAAAAATTCCAACGCACAAGATGAGTGCAGAGAGAATGGATAAGAATTTCTTCATTACAGTAACCCTCCCTTTCTGATGACATAGCAGAGCGCAGCCAAGGCCGACACTGCGGCGACCGTGCCGAGCAGCGCGGCAATGGGCGCATCCGCGATCGTTTCCGCCGTTTCGATGATCTCATCGAGATCCGCCAATTCCTTCCAGCCCTCCACGAGCGATTCATACTTGTCGAGCTTGTTCCCCGCGACCTTCCGTTCCGTTTCATCCAGAGCGGACAGCAGCGTGCCGACCTCCTTCACCGTATTGAAATCCTCAACGGTGAGCTCTTCCGCCGTAAGATCTCCCGCGATCTCTTCCAGACGGGCGAGGGTATCTTTGAGCCTCTGCGTGTACCCGTCGGCATCCGTCACGATCACGGTGAACTGCGTACTGCCGCGGTAGTTATTATCTTGGATGGTCACCGTCACCGTGTAATCCCCGATCTTTTCGATCGTAGCGGGGGAAATCAGAGCGCCGAGCGGATGCGCGTCGTCCCCTTCAAAGTAGGTGACCTGACAGCTGAGCGTGAGCGTTTCACCCGCAAACGTCGTGCGGATGCGGCGCATCGTTTCCGTGATGACGTCGTTCCCCTCGATGCCGAGGATGAAGATTGCGTCGTCGGAGATATCAAGCTGAGAAATGGAATAGATACCCGCGTGGCCGTTGTCCGCGTCCTCGGAGAGGTATCCGCCCACGAAGGTGACGGCATAGTTTTGGTTCGTCCAGGTCCCGCGGATGGCATAGCTGCCCGCGTCAGTCATCCGATCCGTCGCAAGAGTAACGCCGAGCATTTCCGCCGTTTCGCCCGCGATAAGTCCGTCCGTTTCCGCACTTTCGGCAATGCGCCACCGCGAGCCGTTCAGAGAATATTCGTGCCTGTAATTGTAGACCGCGCTCTGATCCTCGATTTCAACATGGATCGTCCTCGGCGTGATCGTGTAGACGCCCTGCACAAACGTCACGGCATAGTTGGTGTTGGTGTATTCGCCCGTGATGGCGTAACCGCCCTCTTTGACGTCAACGCCGCTCTCCTTCTTCAGGGAGATATGCAAATTGTCGCCCTCGAGGATGGCCCCCTCCTCCGCGCTCCAAGCGTTTGCGGGAACGGAAGGTTCCTTGCCGTCGTAGAGATGGCTCTGCGGTTTGATCGTGATGACGATCTCCTTGGGCTTGACGGTGTAGGTACCTGCCTCCACGGTGATGGTGTAGTTCTCGGCAGAGCCGCTGCCCGTGATGGTGTACTCGCCCGCATCCTTGATCATGCGGTCCGCATGCAGCAGGATCTTGAGTACCTCGGCGGGATCTTCTCCCTCGACGACGCCCTCCGCCGTAAATGTGAGCGTTTGAACGGGGTCGCCGTAGAAAGCGGTAATGTCGTCCGCCTTGACGGTGATGGCCTTCTTTGTGATGGTAAGAAGGGCCGTTACAAACTTGACCTCGTAATCGGCGTTGGCCGCAGAAGCCGTCAGGCCGTAGGTGTCAGCCTTTGCGGCGGCGTTCAGAATGGAGATCGTGATGCCCAAATCGTCCTTCTTGCCGTTTTGACTGCAAATTTCCGCATCGTTGACGGTGAATTTCGTGCTGTCGGGCGTGGGAATGCTGCCGCTGTACTCAAACGTCTGTGCAAGAAGGGTGACTTCGATCTTCTTGGGCGAAATTTTGAAGGACCTCTGCACACTGCCGCAATAGTTCCCCGTGCCCGTCACGGTGACTTTTGCCTGTGCGGTGGCGGAAACGTTGCTTTCGGCAGAGAGTTCAAAGGTGACGTTCTCGAAGCCTGTAAGCTCGACCGTCACTTCCTCCTTTGTGGGAACGATCGCGCTGCCGCTGTAGACATAGCTGCCGTTCACGGTCACTTTCGCCTCCGAAATGTTCTTGGGAGCGATCGTGAAGGTTGCGGAGAGGGAGCCCTGATAGTTCCCCTGCCCCGTCACTTTGGCGAGCGCACCCTCGCCCGCATTGACGTTGTTTTCATAGGTCACGGTGAAATCGACGCCCGAACGGAGCCCGACAAGTTCGCCCGCAGAAACCGCAACGGTTGCCTCGACGCCCTTGCCCGTATAGGTGTATTCGCCCGTGACTTCGGCCCGATCGATCGTGGCGGGCGAAATCGTGAAGTTTGCCGTCGCAGTCCCGCTGAAATTCCCGCTGCCCGTGAGGGTGATGCTGCCCTCGCCCGCATTGACGTTGTCGCCGTAGGCCGTATCATAGGTGAAACTGTTGAATCCGTTCAGCACGGCCGTGAAGGTCGGCCTCCATTGTTCATCTTTGTAAATGATACTCTCTTCCGTCACGGTGATGACGGCGTCCGCAATGGACTTCTGAGCAATGTCGAACGTTACCGTTACACTTCCCGTGAAGTTTCCGCTGCCCGTGATGGTGATGCTGCCCGCGTCCTCGCCCGCGTTGAGATTTTCGCCGTATGCCGTCGTGAAGGTAATGCTGTCGAATCCCGTCAATGCGGCCGTGAAGGTCGGTTTCCACTGTTCAGCTTTATAAATGATATTCTCTTCCGTCACGGTGATGACGGCGGATTCGATGGACTTCTGAGCGATGACGAATGCGTCGTCCCCGCCCGTGAAGGACACCTCGTAGTTTGACGCGTTCGCAGAACCCGTGATCTTGTAACTCTTCGCGTCCGTACCGCTGCCCGAGAGGGTGACGCCCAAGACGGACTTGGGATCGTTCAGCACGAGCCCCTCGACGCTCCAGTAGGTATCGGTTGAAAGCGCATTCTGTACCTTGCCGCTGTATGTCGCCCAAGTTTGCTTGAGGATCGTCACGGTGATGGCCTTCTTCGCAATGTGATAGGTCCCCTGCTTCACGGTGACAGCATAGTTTTCAGCCGTGGCGGTACCCGTAATGTTGTAGTCGCCGACATTCTGATTCTGCGCCCACTGCAACGAGACGGAGAGGACGTCTTTCGTATCGCCGCCGACCAAGACGCCGTCCGCAACGGTGAATGTGAGTTGGTTGTTTGTTAAGAGCGCTTCGCCATATGTCTTGTTGACGGTATCGGCGGAAATTTCAATGGCTCTCTTGGAAATTGTGAAGTTGACCGTCTTTTCGTAGTTCTTGTAGCCCTCGAGCACGACGGTGAGCTTGACTTGATAGGTCCCCGCGTTCTTCACGCCCTCCGTTTCGAGAGTCTGACCGTCCTTGAGATAGACATAGCTCGGCTGTGCGTTCTGGGGCAGGTTGCTTGCCGCGAGGGTGTGAAGCGTGCCGTCGTACTCCTCCGTTGCGCCCTCAAACGTAATGTTTGCGAACACGGACGCCGTGACGGTGAGCTTCCCTTCCTTGAATTCCGCCGTATAGTTTGCGGGGGTGTAGCTTTCGCCGAAGGAAACCTTGATCGTGAACGTCGTCCCGACTTCCGCGCCCTCCGTAAACGATTCGATTTCGAGAACGACATGCTCGCTGACGTCGTTGCCGTCCTCATAGAGGCCCTCGATCGTGAATTTGAGCTGCCCTTTCGCAAGTTCCGCAGTGGCGCCCTCGGATACGCTGACGTCCGACGCCGTGATCGTAATATTCTTCTTTTCGATGACGAACTTACCGTCCCCCGCAAAGGTCACGGTGTAGTTCTGCGCATCGCTCGAGCCGACGATCGTGTAGCTCTTGGCATTCTTGCACTCCCCTTCCACGGTGAGCTGAACGTTGAGCGCGGAGGGCTCGTCGCCCAAGACCAAGCCGCCCTCTTCCACCGTCCAATCGGCGCCGTAATTGCTCGTGGGAGCCCGATTTTCGCCGTTGTAGGTGACTTTCTGCTCGGAAACAGTGACGGTAATATTCTTCTTCTTTAAGGTGTACTTGCCCGCCGTCACGATGACGTCGTAGTTGTCCGCCGTGGCGGTACCCGTGATGGCGTACTCCACGCCGACGAGGTATTTCTCGGCCGGCTCAAGGGAGAGCTTCACGGTGAGAACCTCTTTTTGGTCCCCGCCCTCGAGCGCATCCTCGGGCACGGTGAATGCCGTGGGCGTCGGCGCATTTTCGCCATAGGTTCCCGTGATATCGTCGGCAGAGATGGTGATGACCTTCTTTGCGATGGTGAAGGAGCCCGAGGCCATCCCCGTGAAGTTGCCGCTGCCCACAATGGTGAACGTCGCCTTGACGTCGCGTTGGTGTTGTTTTGATAGCTGTCCTCTTGGATGGTGAAGGTGACGGCCCCCGTAATGCCCTCGACTGTGACGGTGATTTCCTCGGGCGTGAGCGTCTGCGCCGTGCCGTTGTAGGTATACGTTCCCTTGACAGAAACCTTCGCTCCCGAAATATCCGCCTGCCCGACAGTGAAGGTAGTGGTGAGAATTGACCCATCGGCGAATGTATAGTTGCGTCCGGGCGCGATCGTGACATTGTAGAGTCCTGCGTTGAGAACAGTCGTCTCGCCGTCCTTCTCGTAGGTTACGATATACTGATCTGCGGGCAGTACCGTGCCGTCGGTGTCGTTCAACGTCACTTTGAGCGTAGGCGTCTGCGCCTGCCCGTTGTAGGTGTGTGAACTCTCGACTGTCACGCTTGCAACCGTGACCTCTTTGGGGGTAATCTCAAATGAACTTTCGAGATATCCTGTATAGTGCGGGTTACTCTCTTTGAGTTCGAGTCTAAATTTCACCGTTCCAACATTGATACGGTCAGAGTTACCGTAATTGTATGTAAAGGTTTTTGTTATGGGAACAAAATTAACCTCTTTTACGGTTCCTCCATACGAAATATGCAGTTGAATTCCTGTGGTTTGGCTCGAAGCTACACCAGTAAACATAACTGATTTTTCCTGCCCATCATATTCAAAAGACTTAAGGTTCGCTGTCTTGTTTGGCACAGGGCTATAGCCTCTTTTTTCAGACCCTCTATACGGTACAAAATCCCAATTTACAGTAGAAAGATCGAGCGGAACGACTTCGAGCGCATTCTCCGCAAGTATGCCTGAAAAGGCACCAAGGGAATTGCAGCTTACTTCTTTCCTATTAAACTCAAAAATGATTTCCTTGTAAGCAGAGACGATCTGCTCAACCATTTCGGCAGTGATGACGTTTCCGCTCCTATCCGGCGCGGTGAAATCCGTGTCTTTTTTGATCTCAAAGTTGATATTGTATTTCCCTACGTCGGCGGTCGAAACCGCGCCGTCGGAAGTCACCGAAATGATTCCCTTGAGGATATCCTCTTCCGATACGGCCACGTCCGTTTCCGCGCCGTCTTTGGTATAGTAGTGCATCACGTCAAGTGCGCCGGAAATTTTAATATTGAACGTTGCAGTCACACCATAGGGCTTTTGCGCGGGCCCTGAGAGCTCTACTATGACCGTGAGCACATCCGCTTCAGGGGGACTAATATAGAATGTCCCTGTTATGGTTCCCGTATATAAGGCGCTTTCAGGTTTGGCCGTGACAGTAATTGTTGCCCTGCCCGCCCTGTCGTTGTTTGAAGCCTCAAATGTATATTCACTCGACTGCACAAGATTTTCATTTTCGTCATACACCAAAACTTCATTTTCCTGCGGGGTCACGGGTTGACCTTCATATACATAGGTGCCGACTACTTTTACACTCTTAAGCTCCGTCTTTCTGAACTCGACAGGGAATTTGTAGATACCCTCAAAATAATTCCCGTCGCCCTTAATGAGGAGATACGGCTCGTCGTCCGACAGATGCCACTCGATACATTCGGAAGGATCGGAGAACTTTTTCTCATAGCAAATCTCTTGGCCAATGGCACAGTACTCAAGTATATGGTAATTATAAATCGTCGGATCTTCACGAGAATCGACTTCCCACTTGCATTGCAGGAAGGGATATTTATCCCAAAACGGCTCATTGAATTCTTCATAAGCCCACCTACCCCAAACCATAATGGAAGTAACAGCGATATCCTCGGGCTTGGTGCCGGCGGGAAGTCCTTCCCACAGGTCAAATTCTTCGCCCTCCTTCGAGCACATTACCGAAATAATTTGCCAATCTTCCAGTTGGAATCTCCCATCCGCCCCCCACAGCTCAGGGTCATCCTCTGCGGAGAGAAGCGGAATGGGATCGACAACTACTTTTATGGTGCCTTCCGTTTCCCCTACTCTTCGATCCCACTCACCATAGGAAGCAAAGTATGCACAGTAGACTTCGTCATACTCCTCCTGGCCATAAGATTCGTCGGCTACATAATAGTAGTTGGTGCTACCGAAAGAGATATTTAGCACATACTCACCAGGTTCACAAATATCACCGCCATTACCAGAACTTACAGTAAACTTCAAATACGGATTCTCATGATCGTAGTAATAGTCATCACCATACGGGTCAAAAAAATAATTTTGAAAAACTTCGTCAGTTTCAACCTCATCACGATAAATATAATATTGCGCCCAATCGATCTTCTCCGGATAGGTCGTTATAATGTGCTGAAAAAATGTGCTCTTGATGATATCGTAGAGCGAGAGATTTTCAACATCGTCCTCGTTCATGGAATATGTACCGCCCGTGTACGGAACATGCAACTCAAAATCAGGATTGATGAGCAGTTTCGTATCAGGCTTTTCCTCACAGCCGAGCGCATTATGATATCGCATGATAGGTTTGCAAGGTTCGTTTTCGCCAAATAGACACTCGCTTTCGTATAATTCACCTCTATTCCACATATTGGCGTATTCTCGAACATTAGGTTCATCATCCTCAATGTGGTCAATCATCCAACCGCCGTGCATTATTTGGTTTATCTCGTACTCTTGATAATCCAATTCTGCTTCGTTATATTCCGGTTCCTGTAAATTGTTAAAATAGTAGTAAGATTTTAAATTCCACTCTACGTCGCGTTTTGCAGTATAGGTATTTCCTGCCACAAGATATTGGGCCCAACCAAGACCGTCATACACACGAGCGGGTGACATAAGGACAAAGAACCTTATGGCGCGTGCAGCCGCTTCTGCTTCTTCATCTAAAGAGGTGTGATCGTCAGGATAATTCGGATCTTTTACATGAGGTTGTGCCGTTCTCAAAGCGTCCTGAGCTTGCCTCACCTTGCCTACATTAATAAAAACACCTGGGTCAAATTGACCTGCAGCTGTAGGATAATTTTTCTTGTACGGCCACGGATCATAGAAACTAACTGTATAATCTTGATAATATTTGTATTGATTTGACTCGCCCAAATCGACATTATTCCCAATATCCATTGTGCCTGTGCTGCCGGTGGTCTGCACAATGCCGAGGAAGGCGATCTCCTCACCGTCCGTTCCGACGCTGAGGTCGCCGTTCACGATAAAGTTGCCGCTCTTGGAATAGCCCGCCGCGGCAAGCTGGTCCGCCGTGGGATAGGACTTGCCTTTCCCCTCTTCCGCATTGAGGTAGGGCACCTTGTCCGCTTGGTAGCCCTCAAGCGTCCAGAATGTGTGGGTAATTTTGAGCGTGGCTCCCTCGCCGAGGGTGAGCGATGCGCCCGGCATGACCATAAACTCGGTGGCGAGCTCGTAATCGCCGCTTCCGCCGAGCGTAATATCATAGTTATAGGGAATGGAGAACACGAAGCCCTCGGAATCAAAGGTGACGCCGAACACAGTGAAGCTGAGCGCACCGATCTTTGCGCCGCCCGTGAAGTTCATTGTCGTTCTGCCGATCCCCTCGGTACAGTTCCCCTCTTCCGTGTCGACAACGGCCGTTCCGTCATAGGAGATCGTGACGCTTGCGCCCGAAGAGAGCATCATGAAACAGTTATCGCTTTCGGTGCCGACGATGGGCTGGTTAAAGGAAACCATGCGCCCGAGTGCGTAGAGGCTGAGGTAGCCGTAGAGCTGCCCGCCGTATTCCACGGTCATGGTGTTCTCCACGTTGACCATGGCGTAGCGCATGAAGGGCGTGGTGGCCGTGTGGCCGTTGATCCTGTCCAAAATGCCGCTGAGAACCGCATCTGCGGCGTTTTCACCCGTCGTATAGTCGAGAATGAGGAAGGGCTCGGCGAGCTTTCCTCCGTTCGGCACAGTGATCTTGCCGTTCCCCGTGACCCTGCCGTAGACGTTCATTTCGCCGTTGACGGTGATATTGCCGCTGTTTTTGAGCTCGGCATACTCGCCCGACGTGCGGGACTGTGCGCCGCTGTCGGGAGCGTTCACGACGCCGCCGACAATGAGTTTGCCGTTCACGGTGAGAGAGCCGCTAAATTCCACGGTGTTATAGAGATATTTTTCCGCTTCCTGCCAAGCGAGGTCCTTTGCGAGGTTGCCGCGCGCGGCTGCTCCCTCATAGACGCCCGAGCCATAGCTGTTTCCCTCTTCGTCGAAGGGCAAAACGACCGTGACGCCCTTGTTGATGGTGTAAGTTCCGTCGAGAGTGAGCGTTCTTCCCTTGGGCACGGCGACGGTTACAACGCCCTTCCCCGCTTGATTGGCGGCGTCGAGAGCGTCTTTGAATGTATTGTAGAACTTGGCCCCCCCGCGCGCCTCATATGTATCCGCTTCGCCGAGGATCGCTTTCACCTGCGTAGAGGAGCTCAAGATCTCGGCGTCGATCTCCTTCCCGCCGTAGAACACGCCGCCGACGTCGAAGCCATAGAAAGTCTTTCCGCCGAGCTTGCTCTCGTCGAGCTTGAGGTGAAGTTTCTGCCCCACAAAGGGAGTTTCTGCCTGCGAAAGGGTGAGCGTCGCGCCGTCGTTGGTCTGCGCTGCTCCCTCCCCCACGTTTGCCGTGATGAGGCCGCTTTCGGGAGATTCCGCTCCCTCGACCGTGACGGTGACGGAGTCCTCTGCGCCCTGCTCGCTCTCCTTAAAGTCAACGTTGCGGATGACAAAAAAGGAGTCGATGCCGCTGCCCTTGACATTGCCTGCCTTGTTCGGATCGGTATCTTCATGCGCCATGCCGAAGAAGGTATCGACGCACGCGCTGAAGAGGTTGGTCGTGCCGAAGGTGAGGCCGAGGGAGATATTTTGGCTCCCCGCCTCAACGGGAATGCGTGCCTGATACCAGCCGTCCTCCATCTCTTTGACGACCGAACTCGTGGCGACGTCGTTGCCGTCAGTGATCCATGCGGCACGTTGGAAGGTCGCCGCGCTCTCGCTCTCAGAGTAATCGTCGAGCGAATTGCCGGCGATATAAATGGTGGTTGGACCTTTAAGGCCGATTGCTGCACTTGAAATTAAGGCGTCGTTCATCTCTTCGTCGCTGATCGCTCCTACTTTATAGAAGAGCTGCGCAGTGTTGAAGTGGCCGCTGATATCGCCGCTGAAGGGCAGCCCAATATCGCTACCCGTCGTTCCCAACAGACCGAACAGCAAATCGGAAGAGATACCCGCGTCCAACAGTTCGCCGCCGATCTTGAAGTCGAACACGAAATAGCCGCTCTCTGTGTCCTCCTGCTTGGTAAAGGACATGGTCGTCCCCGCCGAGGTGAACAGTGAATTTCCCGCCGTATTGGTCACCATGTCGCTGGAGATGTAGAACGCGGTATCTTCGCCGTCCGCATATTCTGTCCCCGCTGTCGAGGTGAACTTGGCTTTGTCTGAACCTTGGCTCAACGAAGAGATCTTATAAGTCGTCTGCATATTGCCAAGGCCAAGCCCGAATACACGGTTTATGTATGTATTAAGGCCGCTGTCCATTGTGCTCGGGACCGTTTTGTAATCGGGGCCGCTCAATGTCAATTTGTCGGACTTCACAATGTCTGAGAAATTGGGGTCCTGCGCGGAAACACGAAAATCCCGATCGAACAGGACCGCCAGCGCCGTTGACATTGCGAGCAGGACCGATAAGACGCATACCAGCGCCGCTCTTGCAACTTTCCACCTTGATTTGCTCATATTCACTCCTCTGAAATACCATTTCCTGCAGAGAATTTGCATTCTTGCCCCCATAGGCAGACTTGGTATTTCATTTGTATCGAAATTATAACACTTTGAAAAAATAGTGTCAATAATTTGAAGTAAAAAATTCAGCCGCTCCGCCGCCCGCCGCCGTTGGGATGAAGGGAGCCGCGCCCGCCGCAGTTGGGATGAAAGGAACCGTGCCCGCCGCCGTTGGGATGAAGGGAGCCGCGCCCGCCGCGTCATTCTGAGATACGGAGTAAGAACGAAGTCATAAGGACTTAACCCGAAGAATCTCGCGGCGGAAGTCCGTAAATCATGCGGCGAGATGCTTCGGTAAAACTTTCATAGACTGCGTTATGCTCACGTTCTCAGCATGACGCCGCTACAGGCCCCCGTGCGTTTTACGGGATCCTCCCCTTCGGCTACGAGGTCAGGATAAGCAGGAGCACAAAAAACAAGCCGCGGGAAACGGCTTGTTTCAAATTCTTTAAAATGCAGCGATCAATCTGCCTTTTCTTCCATGCCCTTGGAGAGTTCTTTTTGCTCCTCCACAAACTTCTCCGCGGAGCGGCGTTCCTTCTTTGTGGTTTGAACGTCGTCGAACTCCGTGGGCTGGTTGACTACGATCTGCGGGAAAGGTACGTTGATGTTGTTTTCGTCAAACATCAGTTTCAACTCCCTGTTGAGGTCGCGCTGGACTTGGTAAATGTCCTCCTCCTTGCACTTGGCCACGAACAGCAGATCCACGCTGGATGCGGCGAGCGCGTCCACGCCCTTATAATAGGGCCCCTCCACGATCGCGGGAATGCGGCTCTTGATCTTTTCGAGATTGTCGCGGATCACGATCTCCACGCGGGGAATGGATTCGCCGTATTCGATGCCGATATACGCCTTGGCCAAGGAGAGCTCACACGTTTGGTTGACAATGGTCTTGACCTCGCTGTTGTTGATGAATTTAACGTTTCCGCCCGCGTCCTCGATCCTCGTGGTGCGGATCCCGATCTCCTTGACGGTGCCGCGCCAATCGTCTATGACGACGATATCCCCCACCTGATACTCGCCCTCGATCACGATAAAAAGACCTGCGATGATATCTGCAATGAGGCTCTGTGCGCCGAGGCCTATGACGAGAGATAGGATCCCCGCGCTGGCGAGGAGGGTCCCCGTATCGACGCCGAAACTGCCGAGGACGAGAAGCACAGCGACAATGCCGATGATCCAGCTGAGGAAGCTGTTGACGAGCTTCACGATGGTCAGCCCGCGCTTGCTGTGCATAAAGAGTTTCCCCAAGACAAAGTGGAGGATCATGGCGACGATCACCGAGATCGTAACGATCTGAATGGAGCGCACGAGCGCGGGGATCTTCGTGTAGAGCGTCTGCAAAAATTCATTGTCGCTTACCGTGCGGTTGAACACGGAATCTTCGCCGAACAGGTAGGGTGCGAACACCACGGCGAGGGCCGTAAACACGACGCAGACGGCGAGCACGATGAGCTTGGCATAGGGAAATTTTTTCTTTTCTTCCATACAATTTTCTCCGAGATATAAATTTTAATTATATTTTGACTTCCACCGAGTACACCACGATCTCTTCCGGCGCGGAGGGATCTGCGGTGCGGTAGGTGAGCGTAAACGTTGCCGTCTTGCCCAAAAGCTTTGCCCGCAACGTCACATCGATCCTCTGTTCGGCGTGAAGATCCGCCTTAAACACACAGACGGAAACATTGCCCGTCGCATCCTCCAAAGTTGCCGAAAAGTCGCTGAAATAGCCGTTCGGATCGTCAAAATCCATCGTGAAGTGGAAATATCCGTCAACGGCGCAGGTGCAACCGTAGGTAATGCCGCGCCATACGGTGACGGGAGCGGGCGGAGGAAGAGGCGCGGGCTCGTCCGTCTTTTCCGTTTCGTCCGTTTTGACGGTTCTTTCCGCCACTGCCCTTTCCGAGCCGAAGGATGCGGGTCCCATCACCGCGAGAATGTAGGAAACGTTCGGCTTCAACTGCTCGAATGTGCCCGAATTTTCGCCCTCCGTGAGCGCCGCTTCGCGGCGTGTGAAGTCGTTATAGAGCACGACGGTCAGATTCTCGCCCTCCTCCACCGTCACGTCGTAGTGAACGGCGGTATCCGTGACGGAAACGTCGACGATCTCTGCGCTCCCCTTTTCGGCAAACGCCCCCGAAGCCATGACCGTTACGCCCGCAACG
>CANQUY010000009.1 GCA_947627125.1 uncultured Clostridia bacterium | reverse complement strand
ACGATCTCTGCGGCGGAGTTCCCCAAGCTCAACCTCGAGATCGGGGAAAACAGCGTTGCCCTCAAGCAGGGCGACCTCAAGAGGATCATTGCGGAAACAGTGTTCTGCTGCGCGCAGGACGATTCCCGCCCCATTCTGAAGGGCTGCCTGCTCGAATTTAAAGACAGGCTCACGGCCTTTGCGCTCGACGGCTACAGGCTCGCCCTTGCCGATACGGCCATCCTCTCCAAGAGCACGGAGATGACGGTCATTTGCCCCGCGAGGACGCTCACCGAGATCTCGAGAATGCTCTTTTCGGACGACGAGGAGATCACCATCTACACGGAGGGGGGCATGCTCCTCGTCCGCACGGAGGATATGACCATCCTCTCCCGCCTCTACAGCGGGGACTTCATCAAGCGGGAGAACGTCATTCCCACCCGCTTCACGACGGTGGCGACCCTTTCCCGGCAGGAACTCATCTCGGGCGTGGAGCGCGCGGCCATTCTCATCCGCGGCGACAAGAACAATCTCATCACCTTCGAGATCGGCAACGGGCTCGTGAAGGTTTCCTCCGTTTCCGACCTCGGCAACATGACGGAGTGCGTGAACGCGCGCATCGAGGGCGTGGATACCACGATCTCCATGAATGCGAAGTATCTGCTCGACGCCCTGAAAGCGCTCGGGGAGGAGAGCGTGACGATTTCCTTCAACGGCCCCGTTTCCCCCTTCATTTTGCAGAATACCGAGCAAAAAGGCGCTCTGTATTTGATATTGCCCGTCAGAAACGCACAATAATCGCTTGACGGAACGCAGGAAAAACTTTATAATCTTAAGAAAGAAATCTGAATGATCAAGGAGTTACAGGTATGAAGAGAACATATCAGCCCAAGAAGAGAGCGAGAAAGAAGGTCCACGGCTTCCGCGAAAGAATGAAGACGCAGGGCGGAAGGAACACGCTCAAGAGAAGAAGAAACAAGGGCAGAAAGCACATTTCCGCGTAAGAAAATCCATGCGCTGTCTGAGGCTGAAGAAGCAGAAGGAGATCACAGCCCTTCACAGAAGCGGAAAAAGGGTCTACGCCCCCACGCTCACCGTCATCTATCTCCCCTCCGACCGTCTGAAAATGGCGGTCTGCGTCGGGAAGAAGTATGGCAAGAGTGTGCGGCGGAACCGCATCAAGCGGCTGCTTCGGGCGGCCTTTTCGCGGTATACGGCGTTTCTTTCTCCCTGCTCTGTGCTCCTCATTCCGCATGTGAGCGAGGAATATTCCTATGCAGCCTTCAGCCGTGACATCGGAAAGATCTTTGAAAGAGAATCGCTCCTTACGCGTTCCTCTTAAAAACCTTGCCGCGGAGAATTTCAGATATCTGCGGCGGAAAATGTACAGGCCGATCCTGCGGGGCCTCTGCATCCGCATGATCTGCTTTTATCAGAAGTATTTCTCGAAACACACCTGCCTCTACTCCCCTACTTGTTCGGAATACACCAAGCGGTGTATCAATAATTGGGGCGTCGTCGTGGGAATTTTGCTTGGAATCTGGAGGATCTTGCGCTGTAATCCCCTCTCGAAGGGCGGGATCGACCCCGCGCCCGAGGTGTTCTGGAAGCGCAAATGGCTCCTGTGACGGAGAATTTATGCAGTTATTATCTTTGTTGGACGCAGTGACGGGCGTCATGGTCCTTCCCACAGGGTACGAGATCGGGCTCGATTGGCTCGGTCATTTTGCCCGTATCATCATCGAGGGAGTTGGGATCGTCGGCCTCGGGATCATTGTGTTCAACCTCGTTTTGAAGGCGATCACCCTCCCCTTCGACATTTACCAAAGGGTCATGTCGCGCAAGCAGAACCTCATCATGAAGGAGATGCAGCCCGAGCTTGAGAAGCTGCAGAAGCAGTACGCGAACGACAAGCAGATGTACAACCAAAAGATGTTTGAACTGCAAAAAAAGAGCGGTTACAGCATGCTCGGCGCCTGCCTCCCCATGATCGTTTCCTTTGTCATCATTATCGTTGCATGGCAGGGCTTCCGCGCCTATTCGCAGTATGCCAACCTCAACTATTTCGAGCACATGTCCGAGAGCTACAACGCGGCCGTGCTCGCAGGCAGCGTTGACGGCGGGGAGAGCATTGTCGATTTCCATATGGAGGAAAAGGACGGCAAGTTCGACTTCTTCCGCACCGTGGACGAGGCTGAAGAGAGATATACTGTTGAATGGAGCGTCGGCGGGACCCTTCCCGCAGAGGACGACGCCATCTACACCATGGAGGAAGTGGACAACGAAAAATACCTCTCCGTCAAGAGCAAGGACGAGAGCAAGTATATCTATTATCGCTATAATCTGATGACGAGCGACATTTCGCGCGACTATTTCCTCGACCACGGCCGTTTCGCCGCCGTCATGAAGGGGCTCACCCCCGCCGAGGGCGAAGAGGCAAAGAATGCGGCCATTGCCGCGGCGCAGTCCTACGATCCCGCAAACGAGAGCACGGTAAACGCCCTCTCCTCCGCCGCAACGGACTACCTCAGGGAGATCGGCTCCTCTGCCGCCGCCGAGCGGTTCCGCGAGGACGACCCGAGCTTTTTATGGATCAAGAACGTCTGGTATCCCGACGTTTCCTATAACCATCCCATTCCCGCCTATGCGGATTTCACCTCGCTGTTCAGCAGGGAGAAAGTTGTCACCGCGGAGGGCGAGGAGAAGAATCTGACTTCCCTTCTGACGGAGGACAAGTACGAGGCGCTCACCTATGCGCTCGGCGAGGAGAAGGAAACCCCGAACGGCTATTTCATCCTCATTGTGCTCTCTATCGGCTTCATGCTCCTCTCGCAGATCATTGCAATGAAGAGCAACAAGACGGCCAACCAGTACCAAACGGTGGACGGGCAGGGCGCTACGACGCAGAAGGTCATGCTCGTCGTCATGCCGGTCATCTACGCGATCTTTGCGTTTCAGTACAGTGCGGCATTCTCCATCTATATGACCATGAGCAGCGTCGTCACGATCATTGTGTCCCTGCTCACCAATCTCATCATCGGCAGGATATTCAAGAAGAAGGAAGAAAAGGCGTTTGTCGAGGAACAGACCCGCAAACTGCCTTGGATGAAATAAAAAATACGGGCATTGCCCTAAAATAAAGTTCGCAAGAGGAGCATTATGGAAAAGACATTCAGCGGTAAAACAGTTGAAGAGGCCGTAGCTACGGGTCTTAAGGAGCTGGAACTTTCACGCGAGGACGTGGAAGTAGAGGTCATTGAAGAGGGCAAAAAGGGACTGTTCAAGTCGATTCCCGCGCAGGTCAAACTCACAGTCAAGGAAAAACTCACGGACGGACAGAGGGCGGTGAAGTTCCTCGAGGGGCTTCTCCCTCTCGTCGGCGCAAACGCTTCCCCCACCCTTCTGAGCGAGGACGAAAAGATCGTCATTCAGCTTCAGACGGAGGAGGGCACGAAGGGCATCATCGGCCGCCGCGGCGAGATCATCGACGCCGTACAGGTCCTCGCAGGCGCCGTCGCCAACACGGGCAGACGGGACTACCGCCGCGTCGTCGTGGACTGCGCCAACTACCGTGAGGAGCGCGAGGAAACGTTGAAACGGGTCGCGGAGAAGCTGGCGGCCAAGGCCGTGCGGCAGAGAAAGAAGATCCGCCTCGAGCCGATGAATCCCTATGAGCGCCGCATCATTCACGCCGCGCTGGCCGATTCCGAAGAGGTGACCACAAAGAGCGAAGGGAAAGAGCCCAACCGCTTCGTCGTCATCACGCCCAAGAACCTCAGGACGGACGAGAAAAAGCCCAAGAAGGGCGACCGCAAGAAGGGCAACGGCCGCGAAAGAAACAACAAATACGGCAGCGAGCGGAAGAAGGTGTATGAGCACAGGGAGCTCCCCGCAGAGGCGACGCCCGAATCCTCAGGCACGAGCTTCCGCAGCGACATGACGACGCCCGGGTACAGAAAGGGAAGTTTTTCTGGCTTCTTCGGCACCTTCCTCGGCAAGGCCGACGACGAAGAATCCCCCAAGACCCCCGAAACGAAAGACGAAGAGTAATTAAAAATTTAAAATTAAAAATTGTGGTGAGAAGTGGTTGAGAACGGCGGCGTTCCAAATCACGTCATGGTGCCCCGCGCGCATTCTTGTTGCACTAAGCGCGGCACGAGCGCGTAGCGCGAAGTAGCGTAGCCGAACCATCACCTTATTCTCCCCTCATCCGTCACGGCAAGGGCAGCCGTGCCACCTTCCCCCCGAGGGGAAGGCTTGTGGGCTCCCGTTCTCAGCCCAAACGCAGTCATGCCCCCTCCTTGGGGAGGGGGGCAGGGGGGCGGGGACGTTCTGAATCCCCACCATATGAAAAAAAGAACTCTGTCAACCACAGAGTTCTTTTTTCAGTGTCAGTTCTCGTCAAGCCACTTCTTGGCGTTTACCTTGGACATGGCCGTGATTTCCTCTACGGGATAGGGAGAGCTCTCTCCGCCGTTCGTATAAAGGAAATAGCTGCCGTCCTCGGTCTGGTAAAGGGTCGTTTCGTAGCCCGCGGGATCGCCGTAGCTGCCATATGCAACCTTCTTCACCACAACAGAAGCGTCGGTGTCATAGACCTTTTTTCTGATGGTTTTTACCATGATTTTTTCTCCTTTTTTGAAATTCACTCATATTGTACACCGAATTTTTGAATTCGTCAATACGGCGTTTCCAAATTTTGCAAAATATTTTTAATTGTTAAATAATCACAAAATTACACAGAGATGGCATAAAAATTGTGAAAAATTCACACTGCCGCCCGCTGCATGGAGAAGGACGAGATCGCGTCGGAAATGATCTCCGCCATGGTATAGATGACATTGAGCCTCGTCAGGTTGATGAGCGAGTACGAAAAGGCTGACTTCTTCGCCACAATGCCGAGGACGGAAATGTCCCCCACGCGCCCCAATTTTTTGTTTGCGCCGGAGCCCGGCTTGAGGGGCGCATCAACGACTTTGATGAGTCCGATATCGTTTTCGTCCCCCACCGCGGCGTCAACGGCAATGATCTTGCTGCACGGGTGTGTCTTTCGCAGGAAGCCGTCCACATACTTCACCTCCTTCGCCGTCACGGGATTTTTGAGTGTCCCATAGACGTAGCCGAAGAGTTCCCCCTTCCGCCGCAGCATGGTTCCCGTTACGGGGCCGAGGCTGTCCCCCACGGCAAGATCGCTGCCGATACAGAGAATGACAGGGGGCGCAGAGAGTTCCCCGAGGGAGCGGCTGAGCGCCATTGTCAAACCTGTTTCGGCCAAGGCGTTATAAAAATGAAAAGAATACTCCATAATTTACCTCCAAGGTCTGTTAAATTGTTCCCACAAATCTTTGGATTTATAATAAAATTCTCGACAAAGAAAAAAATTTATGATATAATACATGCAGGAGGTAAATCAATGGCTTGGATCTTAGATGTAGTTTTCTTTGTAATTTTACTTGTTGGATGTTTTATCGGCGCAAAGATCGGCTTTGTGAAGGGTGTATGCAAGGTGGCGGGATGGATCCTCTCGATCACGATCCCCTTCCTGTTCTGTACCGCTTTTAAGGATGCGCTCGAGAATTGGTTCGGCATGGTCACAGCGATCGCAAACGGGATCGGGAATCAAACGATCGCCGAATGGCTCTCGATCGGGATTGCGTTCATTCTACTCGGAATCGTCGTCCGTCTTGGGACCTACCTTCTCGGCCTCGTCGGCGGCATGCTGGTAGACAGCGTGAAACCCATGGGAATCATCAACGGCGTGCTCGGCTCCGTTCTGGGCATTGCGGAAGCGTTCCTCGTCATGTATTTCATCTTACTCGTTCTCAGCTGGCTCTCCATCGGAAACGTGGATACATTCATTGACGCAAGTACCGTCGTCGGCGCGATCTATCGGTCCGATCTGATGGGCAAACTCTTTCCCTAAGAGCCAAAAATCCCCTGCAAACAAATGCAGGGGTTATTTTTACCCACAATTTTGCCATATTCGGCCCTTCGCGCTAAAGCACAAAAATTGCACTCAATGTTTCACGTGAAACACGATTTTTTCCAAAAAATCCTTGCCAAGTTTCATGTGAAACATTTTTGCTTTGTTTTGACCCCCATTTTGAGCTCAAAATATGGGTCAAAACGCCCCTTTTTGCGATTTTTCTGTGTAAATTATGAAAATAAGGCAATATCTGGTAACAAAGACTTGATTATTTTCACCGTGTATGATACAATAATATTGTACTTACGAGCATACTGAATGTAAGTATAGAAACTTCAAAAGGAGATTCAAATTGAGCAAAACGGTAAAGGCAGTGGTTGCCGCAATCGTTGTTGTTGTGTTTGGGCTGGGACTGTACTTTCTCATCAATACCCTCATCAACAACAGCAAAGAGGTCGACTATATCGAGTTCAACAAGCGTATAGAAGATCCGCGCGGCGACACAGATGAAGGCAAAACGGGCGAATATGCAGACAACGAGCAATTCAAGAAAATACGCGTAGACGGATACAACGTCTATGGCTATATCGGAAAAGACGACACAACTTACGCCTGTTGGGCGAATTACAGCAGCCTCTACGGCGATCCGATGGAAGTACGCGAGCTCGTCAACGAATGGGCCTCGAAGTACGGAATCGAACAGGTTTGGTTCACAGACCCGAATGCGGGCAGCGGCTGGGGAAATTTCCTCTATATTGCCGTCCTCGTCGTCGGCGTGATCGCATTCTTTATGATCCTGAGGGCGACGAGCGGTGGTGGCGGAAAGGTGATGAACTTCGGCAAGACCAAGGCCAAGGTTTCCACCAATCTCAAGGTCAGATTTTCGGATGTAGCAGGGGCCGAGGAGGAGAAAGAGGAGCTCGCCGAGGTGGTAGAATTCCTCAAGAATCCTAAAAAGTTCTCGGGCTTGGGTGCAAGAATTCCAAAGGGCGTCCTGCTTGTTGGCCCTCCGGGGACAGGGAAAACTCTCTTTGCAAAGGCTGTTGCGGGTGAAGCGGGGGTTCCCTTCTTCTCGGTCAGCGGTTCCGACTTCGTTGAAATGTACGTAGGTGTCGGCGCGTCGCGTGTCAGAGATCTCTTTGATTTGGCAAAGCGAAATCAGCCCTGCATCATCTTCATTGATGAGATCGACGCAGTCGGACGTCAGCGCGGAGCGGGCCTCGGCGGTGGACATGATGAACGCGAACAGACGCTCAACCAAATTTTGGTGCAAATGGACGGATTTGAAACGAATGAGGGCATCATTGTCATGGCGGCGACAAACCGTGCGGACATTCTCGATAACGCTCTGCTCCGTCCGGGTAGGTTTGACCGTCAGATCTATGTCAATCTTCCCGACGTCAAGGGCCGCGAGGCGATTTTGAAGGTGCATTCGCGCAACAAGCCTCTCGCTCCCGACGTCAACTTCAAAGTGATAGCGCGCATGACGAGCGGCTTTTCAGGAGCCGACCTTGCAAATCTCCTGAACGAAGCGGCCATTCTCGCCGCAAGACGGAACAAATCTACGATCGGAAACCTTGAACTCTACGAGGGGATCAACAAAGTCATCATGGGACCCCAAAAGAAGAGCCGTGTCGTGACCGAGGCCGACAAGAAATGCACGGCATATCACGAAGCGGGCCACGCGATCCTCGCAAAATTGTGCGAACACAACGACAACGTACACGAAGTTTCCATCATTCCTCGCGGCATGGCGGCAGGCTACACGCTGACACGCCCCGATACGGACGACAACGACCTCACGGTCAACAAACTCAACGACTTCATTTGCATGGCGCTCGGCGGCCGTGTTGCCGAAGAGATCGTCATTCACGACGTTTCGGCGGGTGCGTCCAACGACATTCAGAAAGTAACACAGATGGCACGGAAAATGGTCACCGAGTGGGGCATGAGTTCCCGTTTGGGGCCGATCGCCTATGGAAATGACGGGCCCGTGTTCCTCGGAAGGGATTTTGAACAGAGAAACACTTACTCCGAGGAAACGGCGGGGATCATTGACGAGGAAGTCAAGGCGATCGTTGACGCGGCCTATCGGAGAGCGAAGAGCTTGCTCCTTGAAAACCGTTCCATTCTCGACAATATGGCGCGTGTCCTTGTTGAACGTGAAACAATTTATACCGCCGAAGTTGACATGTTGATGAATGGCGCGAGCTATGAAGAAGTCCTCGCCTACATGGAGAGCCACGACAAGGGTGTTCCGGATAATCCCTTCGGGAACGGCCAATCGGACGCAGGCTCGGACGGTATGACGCAACCTGTCAATCCGTTCGAGGGTGAGGGTTCGGAAGGGGAAGAACCTGCCGCGCCCGAGGCGGAGCCCGAATCAGAAGAATCCTCCGAAACGACCCGACCCTTCGGAACAGATGAGGAGGAATGACGATGGGCAAAATCGTATCTTTTTCCAACCAAAAGGGGGGTGTCGGCAAGACGACGACCTGTGTCAACATGGCGGCCTATCTTGCCCTCAGCAACAGGAAGGTTTTGCTCGTCGATCTCGATCCGCAGGGCAATGCGACAACGGGTCTTGGCTTTCAGAAGTCAAAACTCAAGAAATCTGTCTACAACGTCCTCATTG
The DNA here is from genome assembly GCA_947627125.1 of uncultured Clostridia bacterium. GTDB lineage: Bacteria > Bacillota > Clostridia > Christensenellales > Borkfalkiaceae > Gallimonas. Next base: position 14,523 of record CANQUY010000009.1, on the reverse strand, counting down.
AGGAGGAGAGCGTCACAGACAATGTTCTCGATACGGAGCTCGAAAATCTCAAACTTCTCCCCGCAAATATCGACCTGGCGGGCGCAGAAGTAGAACTTGTCTACAAGAAGGGCCGAGAGAAGGTTCTGAAGAACGCGCTCGACAAGGTCAGAAATCTGTATGACTATATCTTGATCGACTGCCCGCCCTCGCTCGGGCTCCTCACGATCAATGCCTTGGCGGGCGCGGACGGCGTCATTATTCCGATCCAGAGCGAATATTATGCGCTTGAGGGGCTCTCCCAGCTCATGAATTCCATCTCCCTCGTGCGTTCTCACCTCAACCGCGAGATACAGGTCTACGGGATCGTTCTGACAATGTACGACGGGAGATCCAAGGCATCCAAGGATATTTCGGCCGAAATCAGAAAATATTTCAGCAAAGTTCTGTATGAAGTCGTCATTCCCCGCAATATTCGCCTTTCCGAAGCGCCCAGCCACGGAAAGCCTGTCGTTCTGCATGATCCCAAGTGCATGGGGGCCAAGGCGTATGGCGCACTGACGGAAGAATTTTTAAAGAAAACGGAAGAAAAAGGAGAATAAAAAAATATGGCGAAAGGTTTAGGACGCGGACTTTCCGCGCTGTTCAATGACACCGAGGAGGCTTACGAGCACGCAAAGGGGGACGCAGGCGTCACGGAGATTTTGATCGAGGACCTCTATCCCAATCCCGACCAACCGCGCAAGTCGTTCGACGAGAATGCAATGAACGACCTCGCAAATTCCATCCGCGAGCACGGCGTCATCAGCCCGATCGTCGTCAACCGCGGCGAAAACGGCAAATACATGATCATTGCAGGTGAGCGCCGTTTTCGCGCCGCCAAGATGGCCGGGCTTGACCGCATGCCCGTCATTGTCAAGAACTATACCGAGAAGGAAGTGCAGGAGATCTCCCTCATTGAGAACCTGCAGCGCGAGGATCTGAACCCGATCGAAGCGGCCTACGGAATGAAGCGGCTCATGGAGGAGTACAACCTGACGCAGGAAGTGCTCGCCGAGCGCCTCGGCAAATCCCGCCCCGCGATCGCGAACACGCTGCGCCTTTTGACGCTCTCTGAGGAAGTCATAGCGCTCGTGAGGGAAGGAAAGCTCTCCTCGGGGCATGCCCGCACCCTCGTCCCCGTTCCCAAGGAGGAACAGCCTGCGCTGGCGCAGGAATGCGTGAAGGGGGGCTGGTCCGTCCGTGAAATGGAGCGCGCCGTGAAGCAGCATCTCAATCCGCCCGAGATCCTCGCAAAGGACAACGAGCGCAAGATGGCTCTCGCGAATGTGGAGCTCAAGAATCTTGTGGAGCGCATGCGCAGCACGTTCAAAACAAAAGTTTCCCTCATCGGGACGGAAAAGAAGGGCAGGATCTACATTGACTACTATTCAAGGGACGATCTCGACAGGCTCTCCGAAATACTCGATATATTGAATAGAATGGAGTAAAATTTTGGCTCACGTCCCCGTCCTCGTTCGAGCGGCGGGGAAGCGGAGCTACAACAGAGGTTTTTGTCCTATGCTGAAATTTGAACGCACCCAAAAGGAGGACATCCTTCGCTTCAAGCCGTGGTTCGAGGGACAGAATACGCACATTGCCGACTATTCTATCGGCTTCCAGTTCATGTGGCACAAGGCCCTCGCGCCCGACTTCGCCTTTTTCGGCGACTGCCTGATCCTACGCGAGATCTATGCGGGGAAGTACTACTTCTACTATCCCGTTTCGCTCTCGGGGGACGGGAACGCAGAGTGGGAGGCGATTGGCGAGATCGAAAAATTCTGCCGCGACAACGACATGAAACTGCACTTCACAAACGTGCCGAAGGGTCGTCTTTCCGCGCTCGTCCTGCGCTATGGGGCGAGCGTTTCTATCTCTGACAACCGCCGCTGGCGGGACTATCTCTACGCCGCCGAGGATTTCAAAAGTTACCCCGGGAAGAAGCATGCGGGGCAGAGAAACCATATCAACAAGTTCCAAAAACTCTATCCCGATTGGATGTTTCGCCCCTATCGAAAGGAGGATGAACCGCGCGTTGTTGCCTTTTTGAAGGAGTACGAAACCGTCCAGCTCGAGAAGGAGGACCGCCTCGCCGATGAAGAAATTGCTGAGGTATATGCGATTTTACCGCATTTTGAAGCGTTCGGCATAGTTGCGGGGATCCTCGAGGCAGAGGGGAAGATCGTTGCCTTTTCGGCGGGGGAGAGGTGCGGCGACATGCTCATCATCCATATCGAAAAGGCCCTCCGCGGCTACGAGGGCGCATATCCCATGATCGCCCGTGAATTTGCCCGCGCCTTTGCGGGAAATGCCGCTTTCATCAACCGCATGGACGATGCGGGGGACCTCGGGCTCAGAAAGTCGAAATTGCAGTACCTGCCCTCTGAAATCGTCGATAAGTATAATATTTTGGTGGGACGGGCGATCGACGCCGTTCAAAAACTGCCCGAGATCGAAACGGAACGGCTGACCTTAAAGCCCGTTTCCGACGAGGACGAAGAGGCCTATTTTTGCCTCGCATCCGACGTTATAAGGAACAGATTTTGGGGGTACGATTACAGGGAAAACATGCCTGAAATCGCACATAAGTCGTGGTTTTTGCAATCTGCGCGGGAAGATTTTCACCATCGGATGGAGATGCCGATCGGGATCTATCTGAGGGAGAACGGCGAGCTTATGGGCGAAGTTGTCCTCCACAGGTTCGGCTACCATGCGGAGGCGGAGATCGGTGTGAGGCTTCTGCAGTCGGCGGAGGGAAAGGGCTATGCGCGGGAGGCCGTCATGGCCTATACGGAGTACGCCTTTTCCAAACTCGGGCTGGAGAGAGTGGAGGCGAAGTGCTTTCTCGAGAATGTCCGCTCGGCAAAAATGCTGCTCTCCGCGGGCATGCGGGAATGCGGAAAAGACGACATATATCGCTATTTTTACCGCACGGCGGAGATGTGAGAATAAGGTGGGCGGGAGTGGGAATCGTTGCCCACCCCCCTACCCCCCTCCTCGGGAGGGGGCATGACTGTGTTGTCCTCGCGTTCTCAGCATGACGCCGCCACACACGGGCTCCCGTTGGTTTCATGGGATGCTTCGCTTGCGCTCAGCATGAGCGGGCGGGGCGTGAACGGAAAGTCACTTTTTTCGTGGAATATGCCCAAAAATCCGTGAAAATTCAGTGAACTTTTCACAAAAAAATTTTAAAAATGGTATTGACAAAGCCCCCGCCGCGTGATACACTATTTGCAGTACAAGAAATGACGTTGGGGGAAAAGTCATGAAGAAGAGGTACACTCGGTAATTTCGCGCGCTTTTTTTGTTGGGAGCAAAGCGCAGATTTTTTCGGGTGTTTTTCTTTTTTGTATTGGCAGTTTCCTCGGATGCATTTCCGCGGGAGGCTGCCTTTTTGCGTATTTCCCCCAAATGCGCGGAGGCGTTCCGCAAAAATTCAAATAAGAGGTAAAAGGAATGAAGAAGAGCAAAATTTTCAAGCGTATTTCCGTCATTGCCCTCTCTGCCGTGATGACGGCCGGCGTTGCCCTTGCGGCGGCGGCCTGCGGCGGCGGTGGCGGCGGCGGAACGAACGAGGAGGGCTACAGAAACGGCCTTCCCAACGCGATCACGGATTCCAACGTGCTTTCCGTCTACATTTTCTGCAATACGTCCGATGCGGAAACCAACAGAGCGATCTGCGAGGAGTGGATGGATAAGTACAACGCCGCCAACGGGACGACGCACACCGTGAGCGTCACCACGATCGACGACAAGGAACAGTATTTCAAGAACGTCAACAGCTATTATGCAAATAATACAATGTATGACGTTCTCTATCTCGCTCCCCGCTATGTGAGAACGTATGCCGAAACGGGCTCCGTTCTCAACCTTGCCGACTATCTCGACACAATCAGTGCGGATCCCGCGCTGAAGGGCGACGCCGCAAAGGCCGCCAACCAAGAAGTTCTCGGCGAGATCTGGAAGAATGCGACCTCCTACTATGCCTATCAGAGAGGCAAGTCGATGGGCGCGGATGCGTACACGCTCGGCCAGCCCGTGCATTACGATTCCGATCAGAACGGATTCTACACCGACGCGGGCGATGCGGAAGTCGGCCTCTACGGGCTCCCCAAGGACTATTCCAACTTCTCCACGAGCTACAACAATCTTTTCTTCACGCAGGAGATGAAGGAAAAGATCACGACGACCCTTTCGACGGACCGTTCAAAGAACGTGCAGGGCGCCGAGAACGAAACCTCGGGCTCCGTTTCCAAGGACAGGGTCTACAATAAGGCCACGGGCGCCAAAAACGGCCTCGTCGGTACGGGGAACGGCCAGAATATCATCCAATATGCGGTGAGCGGCACCTATACCAATCCCTATACGGGCGACAGCAAGACGGTTACGGCCGGCGACCCCGCTCCCATCATCAACGTGGGCGTTCCCACCCGTTATTTCCCGTTCAACTTCTTCCGCTACAACAACTATAATGCGGCTCTCAAGGGCGGCGACCCGCTTGCCTGCCTCTGCGAGGCCTACACGGGCGGAGAAGGTTACGTCGTCACGATCCCCGGGTTCCCGAACGACGAGCTCAAGATCCCCGACGGCGCGGTGAACTATCAGAATAAGGACGAGATCCCCTTCGATACGACCATCGGCCACGTCACCTATACCTATGCGGAATACTCCGCATTCATCTGGGCGATGACCTACTACCTCAACACCTTCGATTGGCAGAACGGCGACGGTCACGGCGGCATCAGCTACGGCGGCGGAAATTACAAGACGGTGTTCGGCGGCGAGCAGTACGAAGGCAAGTCGGCTGCGGCAGTCGGTTCCGTTCTCTATCTGCTCCCTTGGCTCTTTGGGAACGACGCCGACCTCATCGACGCCACCAACCAATACTGCACACAGCTCGAGAGCGGTAAGGTCATCGGCGAGGGTGCGGATATCCCCGAAGCATCCGGCTGGAAAGATATGGTCGGGCAGGCGACGAACGCAGTTTCCAAGATGAACCTCGACGGTACCTACCGCACTGTGGACGTGCAGTACGGCTACAACTCCCAGAAATTCATCGAAACGTACGGCGCATTCCTTGCCCTCGCCTCCGACTGGAACGCCAACAACGGCGGCGACTCCGATACGGACAGCACCAACAACGGCTGGGCTTACTTCCGCGCAGGCCGCTGCCTCTTCTACGGCGCAGGTTCGTGGGACGGCGCGACCCGTAACGATACCCATCCCGACATGCTCGAATTCGGCCAGATGCCGACGCCCATTTCCGAGGACTATGCCCTGTACTCCAAGATCAAGGGTGCGAACTACGAGATGGTAGAGTACTCCAACGGCGCGACCTCCAAGGGTACGGGCGCAGACGCGGGCAAGAACGACAAACAGCAGAGAAGCAACCTCAAAGACGGCCTCAAGATGTACACGCAGGAAGAGATCGTCGCCAACCAGATCATCCGCCAGGATAAATGGGGCGCGCGTATGGACTCCGTCGGCTACGCCGTCAACGGACAGGTCACCAACTACACGGACAATCACGCATGGAAGAAGGAAGCGGCAGTTTCCCTCGTCATGGCTCTCACCATCGACCGTGACGCGCAGATCTCCCTCACCTACGCGGGCGCACAGTATCCCAACTTCCGCGATCAGATGGAGCAGTTCGTCAACTATCAGGATTACGGCGAAGAGGGCGCGTTCAAGGATATGGTCACCCCCGAAGGTTACTCCAATATGAAGTACTACAAGGCGGACGGCTCGGTGGACGAAACCGTCGCGGCGCAGGCCAAGAAGATCTGGGACAAATACTATGAGATCGCCATGGATATGGAAAAGCTCGCCGTCAGCGGATCCACGCAGACCGTTTCCGCATACCTCGCCGACCAAAAGGTGGAGGGCGAAAATGTCAAGTACGATCCCACTTATGCGGACGTCCAGCTCAAAGACTTTGCGGGTTCCACCACGACTTCCCGCCTTGCCTACGCCATGAAGACGCTCCGCATGATCCCCATGACGAGAGTCAACCGCGAGATCAACATCCGCATGCAGTACGGCCTCAACGCCGCCCGCGACAGTACAATGTACACCTTCTCCGACGAATGGGTCGCAGCCGTTGACGCCCGTACCGCGCATGATACCATGCTCGCGTACACGAACGGCATGTCCATCAAAGTCGGCAGCACGATCATCGACGGTACCGTCGCCAGCAGCCTCGACGCGCTGAGAGCAGGCATCAAGCAGAATCCCACGCGCAACGAGCAGACCTGGGAAACGCCCGTTCTGTTCTGCCTCCGTCTGTCGAAGCTCTCGCAGGATACCCTCATGAAAGCGACCAACGACGAGAGAGTTGCGCTTTCCAGCTTATCATAACAGCAAACAGGGGGGACGGTCCCTTCGCGGGGCCGTCCCGCTCCCAAAACTAGAATAAGGAGGAAACTATGGAAGAGATCTATGAATCGGGCGCCGTAGAAGCCGTCGCTCCCGTCGAAGCCGAAAATGCCGAGAGCATAGCGGAAGAAGCGGTCCCCCCGAAGAAAAAGCGGAAGCCCATCAACCAGCAGAAGCTGCAGGATAACCTCTGGGGCTGGATCTTCTGTCTGCCGCTCATCATCGGTACGGTTTGGTTCGTATATTCCGCATTCGTGATGGCGCTCATGCTCTCGTTCACCAACTATTCGATGGGATCGTCGGGCAAGACGCTCTTTGAGGTACTCGGGAACCTCGGCGCGACGATGCGTCCCAAGACGGACGAAAACGGCTTTGTGATCCCCGGGACGGCGGATCCGTTCTATTGGTATGTCAGAGCCTTTACCGACACCATCACTTCAAAGAGCACCAATACCGTATACAACGAGATGGGGCTCTACCTGTTCAATACAGTGTTCTACATGATCGGCATCCCGATCGGCATGATCCTCTCGATGTTCTTTGCGGTGTGCATGTCCCGCGACATCAAGGGCGGCAACGTGTTCCGCGTGCTCTACTACATACCCTGCGTCGCGAGCACCATCTCCGTTGTCTATACGTTCAGAACCATGTTCAACCCCTCGGGCGTCATCAATAAGCTGTTCGGCTGCGAAGGCCTCCAGTGGATGGCGTCGGGCAGCAGGACGTGGAACGACGTGTTCGGCAAGACGTCGAGCAACGCTTTCATGGGCGACCCGTATTGGTGTCAAGGGTTCCTGTCGAAACTCGTCATTGTCATCATGTCGGTATGGAAGGGCCTCGGCGGCACGATCATCCTGTATGTTGCGGGCCTCTCGGGCGTCAATGCCGCCACGAAGGAAGCCGCACAGATCGACGGCGCAAACGGCTGGCAGATCTTCTGGAAGGTCACGATGCCCGACCTCTATCCCACCATTTTCTACAATATCGTTACATCCGTCATCGGCGGCATGCAGATCTACATGGAGCCCGTGCTGCTCTTCGGCGAATCTTCACCGCTTCAGGGAAATTCCTATTTCACAAACGGTTACGTTTCGCTCATCTACCGTCACGGCCTCAATACGGCGGGCGAGCACCCGATGGAGGGTCAGATCCCGTCCGCAGGCGCTGCCTACGGTATGATCCTTGCCGTAATCATCTTTGCGATGACGCTGTTCCAGTTCTGGCTTGATTCCAGAAAGAAGGACTAAGGAGGAGAAAATCATGGAAAATAATGAAAATGTGATCCTCGAACAGCAGCCCGAAGTTGCGGCTCCCGCGGAAGAGAAAAAATATTCCGCTCTCCGCTATGCATGGGGCGCGTTCGTTGCATTCTTCGGCTTCTCCACCAAGACGCACCGCGCGAGCAAGAAGCGTGCGAAGCTCGTTCTCGATATCGCGACGTATATCATTCTTCTCTTCGGCGCGTTCATCATGGTCTATCCCTTCTGGTGGATGCTTGCAGGTTCCTTTGCGTTCACGGGCGGCCAGACCAACAGCAACGTCCTCGAAAATCTCGTTTGGTGGCCCTCCGTCAGCACGCTGAATGCGAGCGACCCCAACGTGAATTTCTTCTGGAACTATAAGCAGGTCTTTACGGCAGGTCTTGTCAATGCTACGGGCGAAACGGTGTTCCACGAAAAGTACAACTATGGGATCGCGGTTCTCAACAACCTGTTCTATTCCATCGTTCCCGTCGTCGTCGGCGTCATCACGTCCGCTTCTGCCGCTTTCGCGTTTGCAAAGATCAACTGGATCGGCCGTAACGTCGTGTTCTTCTTCCTGCTTGCAGCCATCATGGTCCCCGGCCCCTCCATCATGACGACGCAGTACGCCATGTACAAGGAGATCGGATTCATCGATAACTGGATGGTCATGGTCATCCCCGGGCTGTTCGGTTCCATCATGACAGCGTTCTTCATAAGACAGTTCCTGTTCGGCCTGCCCACCTCCATCATCGAGGCGGCGAAGATCGACGGCGCGGGATACTTCCGTATCTTCTGCCAGTTCATTCTTCCGCTTGCAATGCCCGCCATCATGGCGCAGGGGCTTCTCTCCTTCATGGGTTGCTGGAACAACTACGTCGGATCGTATATCTTCATCAACCCTCAGTCGATCTGGATCAACCTGCCGCACGCAATGACGTTGATGGACAGCCAAAAGACCCAGTTCAAGAGCGCCGACAAGGCGCCCGTCATCGCGGCCTCCGTGGTGTGCGTGCTCCCCGTCCTCATTCTCTTCGGGGTATTCCAGAAGACGATCATCGGCTCGTTGATGCTCACCGGCTCCAAGGAGTAATCGAAAAAAAACACCAAAAAAGAGCACATATGTGCTCTTTTTTTATGCCCCCGCGTTTGTTATGCCCCCTCCTTGGGGAGGGGGTAGGGGGCGGGGATCTCAATGTCCCGCCCCCCGCTCATCCTGAGCGCAGCGAAGGATCCCATAAAACGCACGGGAGTCCGTCCTCATCCCGAGCGTAGCGAGCGGACCCCATAGACCAACGGACTTCCGTTCTTATAGCGAGATTCTCTCGCCCCTTGCGGGGCTCGGAATGAGGGAAGGGGCGCCGCGTAGACCCCTTGCTTCCCCTTGTAGGGGAAGTACCCGCGTAGCGGGGGATAGGGTTCAAAAACCCCTCAGTCACTGCGTGACAGCTCCCCTAAGAGGGGAGCCGAGGGAACCCCTCCCATGCCTCCCCAAATGAAAATCCCGAAAAAATTTTCTCATACCACTTGAAAAATTTCAACCTATGCATTATAATGGAAATACAGAACAAATCTGTTATAAGGGGGAAAGCAACATGAAATTCAAGCACCTTTTGCCGTTGCTTCTCGCCGGGCTCATGACCTTTTCCATCATCGGCCTTGCGGGCTGCGACACCGGCAACTCCGGCAACACGGGCAACACGGGCGACAACACCCAGCAGGGCGACGACAAAGATCCCGACAACAAGGATCCCGACAACAAGGATCCCGACGACACTCCCAAAGAGGACAAGTGGAACAACGAGGGGATCTGGCTCAGCAAGGACGCCGTCGTTCCCACCGAGGCCGTGACCTTGCCCACGAGTGACGGGAAGCGCACGACGAACGTCAGCGTTCACGACCCGTCCATCTTCCACGACCCCGCCGCGAGGGGCAAATATTACGCATTCGGCACCCACTTTGCCGTGGCGTCGAGCTCCACGCTCATTACCTGGAAGCAGGAAGCAAGCGATAACCAGTGGCAGGTCCTCTACGGCGAGGAGCGGAGCAAGAAATATGCGAATTGGCCCGCCGCTCTCGAAACCACACTCGACGAGGTCAAACCGGGCGGAAACATTACCACCACGTGGGCTCCCGATGTGGAATACTACAACGGAAAATATTACATGTATTATTCCATTACCAAGGCTTTCGGCTCCGACGAATCCGCCATCGGCCGCGTCGAGGCAGACGCTCCCCTCGGCCCCTACAGCAACAACAGGATCATCATCAGCAGCGTCGGCGCGACGGGGGATCACCCCAACTGTATCGACTCCGAGCTCTTCTACGATAAAGACGGCAAGCTGTGGATGACTTACGGCTCCTTCTTCGGCGGCGTCTATGTCAAGGAACTCTACAACGAGGGCGAAAACTGGGGCCTTCCCAAGGAAGACGGCTGGGGCACCCTCATTTGGAGAAACGGCTATCAGGCGGGCGTCGAGGGACCCTATGTGTTCTACAACGCGACGACGGATTACTACTATCTCATGGTGAGCGAGGGCGACCTCAACACCGTCTATAACATGCGCATTGCACGCAGTAAGAACCCCAACGGCCCGTATACCGATATCACGGGCAACGACGTTGCGACGCAGAATGGCAAGGGCAACAAGGTCGCGGGCAACTACAAGTTCTCGGCGGATAGGGGCTATGCCGCCATGGGACACAACTCCGTCATCAAGGACGCGCTCGGCAGGTATTTCGTCATTTACCATGCCCGCCGTCAGGATGGGGAAACGGGTGTGACCGCGCCGCACAACCTCACGGTTTCCCAGCTCTATTTCAATGAGGAGGGCTGGCCCGTCATGTCCCCCAATGCCTATGTGGGCGAAAAGTTCGGCACGGTGACCGAAGCGCAGGTCGCGGGCGATTACGAGATCGTTCTGCACACCGTGGCAACGGGGACGGCCGAAAATATCCTTTGGGCGCAGTCCGAAAATTACACGCTGTCGGCAGATAAGACCGTCACCAAGGCGGGGGCTTCCGTCGGCACATGGACGCTCAAACAGGGCTTCTACGTCGAGATCACGATCGACAGCGTGACATACAAGGGCGTCGTCGCGCCCGGTTGGGACATGTACGGCAACAAGCAGGCGGGGCTGTCCCTCACGGCGATTTCCGATGAGGGAAGACCTCTTTGGGCGATCCCTAAAGTATAAAAAGAAAAAGGGGGAAAAGGTGCCCTCTCCGCTCTGTGCGGAGGGGGCACAGCTATTATGGTCAAATTTCCGAAAAATCCAAAATTCAACCCGCTTCAGATGCGTACGCCCGACTACACGTCATGGCAGGAGGGCTGTGCGCACGACCCCTCCCTTCTCGAATGGGAGGGAGAGTACTATGCCTTTTCGACGGACACCTTTGGCGCGCCGTGCGGCTATCAGATCCGCAAGAGCTCCGACCTTCTCCATTGGAACTATCTCGGCTCCGCCTTTGATTTGGAGGGGGCGGCGGCGCATATCAAGAGGGGAGAGGGAACGGGCGGACGCTATTGCAACCTGCAGGAGGCGTTTGACTGGTGCGTGACCTCGCCGCGGGAAGTCGGCTACGGCGTCTGTACCCGTCCCGACGGCGGCATGGCCTTTTGGGCTCCCCACTGCGTCCGCGGCACGGACGGCAAATTTTGGCTCTATTACTGCCTAACGGGCTATTTCGGCGGCTCCAAGTCCTGTATCGGCCTTGCAAAGAGCGACCGTCCCGACGGCGGCTTTGTTTCCGAGGAAGTCTTGGTGAAGTCCCCCGCGGGCTGGAGAACGCCGAATTGTATCGATCCGCAGGTCTTTTTCGCCGAGGGGAGAATGTTCCTCATCTACGGCTCTTTCGGCCTCGGGCTGTACCTTTTGGAGCTCGATCCCGCAACGGGAAAACGAAAAATTTCACACTTATATGCCGATTTCGACCAAAATCGCATCTCCTTTGAGGACTACTACGGCGTGCATCTTGCGAGCGGTTCCGTCGAGGGCGGCGTCATTCGCTATCACAGCGGCGTGCCCGTTCTCGAAAACGGCGCATGGGTGAAGAAAAATTATTACTATCTCATGTGCTCCTACGGGTCCCTCTCCTCCGCCTACAACATGCGCTGCGGCAGAAGCGAGAAGCCCGAGGGGCCCTATCTCGACCTCAACGGCAATCCGCTCGTCTGCTCCACCGATATCGGCACGGGGAATAAACTGCTCGGCTCGCTCAAGTTTGAGGACACCGCCGACTTTTACTGCCCTGGGCACAACGATATCTTTGTGACGAGCCGCGGCACACAGCTCATTTCCTACCATTGCAGGACCAACTATTTCATTGAAAAGGGCCTTTCACGCTCCAATAACTTCCATTATTTGTATTTGGGACTGTACGACTTCAACGCGGAGGGCTGGCTCGTCATGTCTGCCAACCGCTATGCGGGGGAGGAGGTGCAGGACCTCACCGAGGAGGAGCTCTTGGGGATCTCGGCGGGACGGTTCGAGGCGGTCTTTTTGGAACAGGGCACGGACACGGTGAATTCCGTGCGCGTGAAACTCGAAAAGGACGGCACGCTCAGCGGGGCCAAGAGGGGAAAGTGGCGGCTGTTTGACGGCCACTATATCGAGATCGAGGCGAACGAGGACGTGTTCAGCGGCATTGTGATGCCCGCATGGCTGCAGAACCAGAACGCGGCGGGCTTCACGATCACCGCCCTCGGCCGACGTAGCGGCATGGCTCTCCACATGAACAGCACGAATAAAATTTAAAATTAAAAATTAAAAATGAAAAATTGTGGCGGGGCGTGATTGAGAACGGCGGCGTTCCAAATCACGTCATGGTGAGCGCAGCGAAGGATCCCATAAAACCAACGGACCTCGTGCCGCCGCGTCATTCTGAGAAACGGATAATGAACGAAGTCATAAGGACATGACCCGAAGAATCTCGCGGCGAGTGTCTGTAAAGCATGCGGCGAGATGCTTCGGTATGGCTTACGTAGACTGCGTATTGCTCTCATTCTCAGCATGACGCCGCCACCCGCCCGTTCTCGGCAAGGCCCTCAGTCCATGTCCCCTCCCTAGGAGCCCTCAGTCCATGCCCCCGCCCTGAGGAGGGGGGTAGGGGGGTAGGGGGGGGGCAACATTCCAAAAAAATTTTTCATCTTTATGGGACAAAACCGTGTTCTCAAACGTTTTATATGTGTAGGGACATTTCCCGACGAGGAGAAAAGCATGAAACACCCTTTCAAATTCATCACCGCGGCGGCCCTTTCGCTCACCTTTGCGCTTACGGCATGCAGCGGCGGTCTCGAGAGCGCGACCGTGCTCGGCACCCCCAAAGAGGTGGAGCCGCTCAGATACTCCGAGGCGGCCAAAATCGACGCGACCATCCGCGACGCCGCCAAGGACTTTGCCGCGCAGTTCACCGCCGAGGCCGTCAAGGGGCAGACGGGGAACACCGCCGTTTCGCCCGTTTCCGTCTATCTCGCCCTCGGCCTTGCCGCACAGTGTGCCGCGGGGGAAACGAGAGAGGAGATCCTCAGCACCCTTAAAATCGACGATAAGTCGCTGAAAAACGGCTACTCCGACTTCTACCGCAGCATCATCGCCGAGTACACAGACGAGGACGAGCCCGTGGGCCGCGTGGACGTCGGCAACTCCATCTGGGTGCAGGAGGGCTTTGCGACGAAGCAGGAATGTATCGATATCCTGTCGAACGACTACCTCTGCTATTCCTACGCGGCGGATTTTAAGAACAAAACCGACGCCGCCAACGACGCCGTCCGCGACTTTGTCAAACAGCAGACCCACGGGCTCATCGATCAGGACTTCAAACTCTCCAACCAGACCGTCTTTGCCCTCATCAACACGCTCTACCTCAAGGATATCTGGGACTACGGCGACGGTCTCACCTTCACCGAGGAGGAATATGACTTCACGGAGGGGGACGGAAACACAAAAAAATGCAACTTATTGCGCGGTTTCTACCAAAAAGGGCAGATCTACGAGGCCGAAACCTTCACCCATTTCTTCACGACGACCCTCCACGGCTATCGGCTCAAGTTCATCCTGCCCAAGGAGGGACACACGCTCGATGAGGTGTTCACCGAGGAAAATCTCGCACTTATCAACGAAATGACGGACTATCGCGCCTTTGACGACGAGAAGAAAGAGCGGTACGAAACCCGCTGCTTCTTCCCTGAATTCAAGGCGGAGTACGACGAGGATATCAAAGAGATTTTGAAAAAATTCGGCATTGATAAGCTGTTTTCGCAGGAAGAGTGCGACTATTCAACGCTCACGGACGAGTACGCCTACTGCGAAAGGGTCCAGCATGTCGCAAAGCTCGAAGTCAACAAAAAGGGCATTGAGGGCGCGGCTGTCACGATCATCGTAAATGAAGGGGAGAGCACCCCCGGGGAGGAATACGTTACCGTCTTCAACGATTTTATTCTCGACGGCGCATTCGGCTTTGTCCTCACCGACCGCTTCGACACCGTCCTCTTCTCGGGCACGGTCAATAAATTGTAAGTCCCGCCCCGCGCTCATCCTGACCCTGAGCGCAGCGAAGGGGAAGGAACCCATTAAACGCACGGGAGCCTGTGTGACCCGCTCATCCTGAGCGCAGCGAAGAATCCCATAAAACGCACGGGAGCCCGTGTGGCGGCGTCATGCTGAGAACGAGAGTACAACGCAGTCTACGGAAGCCGTACCGAAGCATCTCGCCGCATGCTCTACGGACTCCGCCGCGAGATTCTTCGGGTTAGATTCCGTCCTCTCGTCACGCTCCGTTTCTCAGTATGACGCCGCGGGTGCACGACGGAAGCGTTCCAATTACGTCATGGTGCCCCGCGCGCATTCTTGTTGCACTAAGCGCGGCACGAGCGCGTAGCGCGAAGTAG
>CANQUY010000008.1 GCA_947627125.1 uncultured Clostridia bacterium | reverse complement strand
TGCTCTGTTTCTCAGAATGACGCGGGGCTGCTCCCATAGCGGCGTCATGCTGAGAACGGGAACATGAACGAAGTCAATGGGGGCTGACCCGAAGCATCTCGCCGCTTAAGTAGTCTTCCCCCAAAATTCATCACTTTTGGTTAAATCTTGTAAAAATTACAGGAAAATTGCAAAAAAATGTCGAATGAGTTCTTGACAATCGGTATATATCGTTTTAAAATAGGAGTGTGGAAGATAGAGATGACAGACTGTTAGAGCCATTAGAGGCCTATAAGCAGTCATACAAACAGGAATTTGAACGGAATGCCGAGGCGTATTTCGACGATCTTGTGTCGAAATCGGGGATTTCGCTCGATGAGAACCGTGCCACCGTCGCGTCCTACGACGCCAAGATGAAGCACGTCGCCCAGCTCGAGAAACGGCTTTCCCGCAACAGGGGCGCGAGGGGATTTCTGATTTTTTTGATCGTCCTCGGGGCGATCCTTCTCATCATCGGCATCATGTCCCTCGTGCAGGAGAGTTACCTCTTCGGAAGCCTCTTTCTTGTCGGCGGCGTTGCATGCGCGGCGGTCGGATTCGGCATTATCTTCGGGAAGATCAATCCCTTGCTCAAGCGCACCGAGGCGGAGCGACAGAAGCGGCAGGCGGAAGCGGACAGCTTCTTGCAGGAGGCGTGGCGGCAAATGGCTCCCCTCAACGCCCTCTTTGACGACACTGCGACGCGCAAACTCATCCAAATGACCATTCCGCTTGTCAAAATCGACGATAATTTCAACATGCGCAGATATGATTATCTGTGCACGAAATACGGTTTTGGCGAGCCGAACGACCCCGAACGCTCCACGATCGGCATTCTGACGGGCGAGATCTTGGGGAATCCGTTCGTCGTGGACCGCGAACTCGTCCACACGATGGGGACGTGCACCTATACGGGCAGCCTTCTCATCACGTGGACGACGACCACCACCGATTCGGACGGCCATGTCCACGTTCAGACCCATACGCAGACGCTCATCGCGACGCTCACCCGTCCCAAGCCCTATTACAGCGAGCAGACCCGCCTCATCTACGGCAACGAGGCTGCGCCCGATCTGCATTTCTCCCGCAAGGCAGGGCATGCGGAACGCTTGAGCGAGGGGAAACGTGAAAAAACAGTCAAGTCAGGCGCAAAAAAGCTCCGCAAATTACAGGAAAAGGCCATGACGGACGACGATCCCACCACAAATTTCACCGAGATGGGGAATGCGGAGTTCGACGTGCTCTTCGGTGCGCTCGACAGGGACAACGAAGTGCAGTTCCGCCTTCTCTTCACCCCCCTTGCGCAGAAGAATATGATCGCCCTCATGACGGATAAGGCAGGGTTCGGCGACGACTTTGCGATGAGAAAGGACGGCTGTTTGAATTTTGTTTCCTCCGAGCATTCGGCAAGCTGGGATCTCGACACGTCCGACTACAAACGGTATTATTCGTACAGCGCGGACATCGCGAGGAGAACGTTCATAGATTTCAATTGCAGCTATTTCAAATATCTGTATTTCGACCTTGCGCCGCTCCTCTCGATCCCGCTCTACCAGCAGCATAAGCCGCAGGAGTACATCTACCCCGAGAACTATTTCCGCAACTACACCCCGTATGAGAGTGAATTCCTCGCCAACAGGGTCGGGCAGAATGCCTTTTGCCACCCCGACACGGCCACGCAGACCATCTTAAAGACGGAATTTTTGGACAAAGAGGGGGGAAGCGACAGGATCCGCGTCACCGCCTATTCGTACAGGGCGGAAGATCGGCTGGATTTCGTCACCGAACTCGGCGGCGACGGCAACCTCCACGCAGTGCCCGTGCATTGGGTGGAATACATACCCATCGTCCAGACGGGAACGGCGGCAATGCGGGAGCTCGGCCTCTCGGAAAAGGATTTCGACGAAAGCGTGAGCGGCGGAACCGTCAAGGACGCGCTCGAACAGATCGGTTCCTACCTGCACGGTTACGGGCACGGGATCCTGTGCTGTAAGACAGATGATGAAAATATGCCCTTCGACGGCGCATTTTCTAAAATAAAATCATAAAAAAACGGAGGTAACAGAATATGGCAAACGAACTCGACGAACTTACCGGCCCGACGATGGATGAGGGGCGTGACGTAAATGTCATCGCAAAACAGATCCCTGTCACGGTGGGGGGCGGCTCCAAGTTTTTCGACATCATCTGGTGGTTCCTTCCGCCCATCATCGGCGGGATCATCTGGACGATCATGAAGGTGAAAGCGAAGAATCACTTCCAGCAGCTTCAGCAGAAGATCCAGCATGACGCTTCGCAGATCGATAACTATCTCGAACAGCGCGTGCAGATCCTCAAGAACTGCGCACAGCTTCTCGACAAGGCGATCGATCTCGACAAGGATACCTTCACGAAGATCGCGCAGTACCGCTCGCACAGCGGCGCAGAGGGGGATGAGGCCCGCAACGAGATCGCGGCGGAAATCGGCAATATCGACCGCGCGGTGAATATCGCATTCGAGAACTATCCCGACCTCAAGGCGCATCGGGAGATCGCGGACGCCATGCAGCAGAATTCCTACCTGCAGAGGGAGATCACGGCCGCGCGCGAGGTGTACAACGACACGGTGAACACATGGAACCGCGACATTTTCGCATGGCCCACAAAGATGATTGTTGCGGCGAAAGCGGGTTACACGACGCGCATTCCCTTCATTGCCGACAAGGAAACGAAGGAGGCCGCCCGCGGCACATTCTTCTAAAAATCGTACATATGCGCAAAAAAATGACGGCGAAGCCGTCATTTTTTATGTCTATCTCTTGGCTCCCCTCATAGGGGAGCCGTCACGCTGTCCTTGCGTGACTGAGGGGTTATGAAACCCCTTTCCCCCTTGCGGGGGACTTCCCCTAAAAGGGGCAGCAAGGGGGTGCCCTCAGAATGAGCACGGAAGTCGGACATTGTAGCGGCGTCATTCCCGATAACGTCATGGTGAGCGTAGTCGAACCATCACCGCAGCAATAAGGTGATCCTTCGACAGGCTCAGGATGACGCTATTAGGAACGTCGCCGTTGACGGCCGTAACTCACCACACGAATTTGGCGCGGGCGGATTCGCCGTTGTCGATGAGAATGTCCTGCGCGGTCATCGACCTGTTGACGGCGGCCACAAAGTAAACCCATTCGGCGATCTCCTCGGGCGACGCCCATTTCTTGAGCGGCGTTTCGTCCATGATCTGCCGCCACAGGTTCTCGTCCTCCATCACATGCGCGTTGAGCGCGGTCGTCACGCCCCCGGGGGAGATGCTGTTTGCCGTTCCGCCCCACGTCGCGGCGCGGAGCGCGACGTTCTTCATATACGTGACAACGCCGCCCTTGCTCGCCGCATAGGCGGGGAATTCCGCCCCCGTGGAGGCACTTGCCGAGGCAATAAAAACCACGCTTTTCGGCATATAAGTGAGATATTTTTCTGTCACGCGGATGGTCCCTTCGAGGTTCACGGCAATGTCCTTTCCGCTGTCCTGCACGCCCGCGTTGTTGATGAGAATGTCGGGCGCAAACTCGGGCAGCTTGCCATCTGCAATGTCCGCGACCGCATGTCTGTAATTTTGGTGGAAAAGGGCGGCGGGGAGCACGTCCACGCCCATCACTTCATGCTCTTCCATGAGAAATTTTTCGGCGATTGCCCTGCCGATCCCCTTACTCGTCCCCGTGATCAAGACTTTCATTTTTGTTCTCCTCAAGCGCGTTGAAATAGGCCGCACCTACGCCTTTTTTGCGCCATATGTTGCAAATTTTGTAGCCGATGGGGGAGAACGCCGCTTCCACCAAAAGCTCCGCCACCATGCCCGTTGCGGCGCATGTCAGACACTGCACGATCGTCCACCCGAAGAAGAAGTGCGAAACGATGAGCGCAAAGATGAGATTATCCGCAAATTGCCCGATCGCCGTCGATATGTACGTTCTGCATGCGTATGCCATAAAGCCGTCGGGATTCTTTTTGAAGATCTTTCCTACCCCCCAATTGGAGAAATTATTGATGGCCGCCGACGCCAAAAACGCCACGGTACTGCCGAAGAGAACGTACCACGTTCCGCCGAACGTACTGTCGAGCGCGGAATTGATGACGGGCTCTTCGCCGAAATCGAAGAACGCGCCCCATGTGCCGGGAATGAGCGAGGCGAGGTAGAGGATGAGGCACATTGCGAGATTCACGGCGACGGCAACGACGGAAACGGTCGTCGCGGCCTTGGGCCCGAAGTGCTTCGTGAGGACGTCCATACATAAAAAAGACACCCACGACACGATGATGCCGCAATCGAGTGCGAGCCAGTCGAGGGGGATGTTGAGGCTCTTGTTCGCGAGCAGGTTCATCGAAAAGACGCTGAGGATGAAGAGTGCGAAGGTGAGCGGGGGGACGGAGGAGAGCAGAGCTCTCGTTTCCCTGATGAAATTGTTGAACTTTTGCTTCATGGTGAAGCCTCCTTGTTTTTTTGGGATGGTTTGGCAAGGAACATCCGCTTTGGCCATTATAGCGCACTTTCGCCGTTCTGTAAAGCATTTTCGCACTCCGTTTGACGCTCTTCGGTCGTTTCTCTCCCTCAGAATGACGCGGGGCAGGTTGCGTTGCTAGCGGCGTCATGCTGAGAACGAGAGCACAACGCAGTCTACGGTGGCCATACCGAAGCATCTCGCCGCATGGTGTCCGTACCCGCCCCCGCGAGATTCTTCGGGTCAAGTTGGTCTGACTTCGTATTACGTCCATTTCTCAGAATGACGCGGGGACAGGTTGCGTTGCTAGCGGCGTCATGCTGAGAAGAAGAGCGGAACGCAGTCATGCCCCCTCCCGAGGAGGGGGGATAGGCGGGTGGGCAACGACCGCATAGTACCCGCCCCGCGAGATTCTTCGGGTCAAGTTGTCTGACTTCGTATTACGCCCGTTTCTCAGAATGACGCGGGACTGCTCAGCATGAGCGGCACACTCCCTCAAAAGACGCATTCGGGAAACGGTTCAATTTTGTTCTTTTTTCACATCAGATCAGTAAAAATTTATCATAAAAATTTTACCAAGAGTCTTGACATACAGTACCAACCCTGTTACAATATATATGAAAAAGTCCGTATCCCGCTTCGTAACGGGGGATACGCACAAAAGGAGATTTTATGAAAAAACAGTTGACGCTCAAGAAACTCTCGCTCTTTGTCCTGACCGCGCTTCTGTTCGTGCTCCTGTCGTTGGCATTCGCCTTCACGGGTACCGCACGCGCCTTTGCGGACGGAGAGGGTCAACCCTGCCCCGACGGCCAACACAGCCTCGGCAAAGTTTTCGTGATCGAAAAGCAAACCTGCGTTTCACACGGTGTCGGTGTGAGATATTGCGACAAGTGCGGGCTCTCCTTCAATGTGGTCATCCCCGCAGACGGCATCTCGCACAAGGTAGATAAGGATGGAAAATGCTCCGAGTGCGGCACGACAAACGTTCACTATGTCATCACCGAAAATCTTCCCGATAACGACTATGTCGAAGTCGGGCAGGTGCAAGAATCCGAAGTTACCGAAATCACCATTCCCGCCACAGTCACGACGAAGGGAGAAGTAAAGGACGTCCATATCGCCGAGGGAGCCTTTGAGGGGAACGAAACGATCCAAAGCGTCACCATCTTGGGCACACCCGAGATCGGCGCAGAGGCGTTCAAGGACTGCAAAAACCTTACAAACGTCACCATGGAAGCGGGCACCCAAAATATCGCCGCAGACGCATTTGTGGGAACTCCTTTCTATGAAAACAAGTTGGAAGAAGCCAAGAATGCTGAGAACCAAGACGAGCTCCAGCCCATCTCCATTTCGATCAATGGCGGAATCGGCAGCTACCTTCTGAAGGTCGTTGACCCGACCGCGATCAAGGCCGGATCCTCCGGCGGTTCCGCCGAGCCCGAGCCCGAAGTCAGGCCCCGCCGCAATGCCGCGGCTCTTGCCGAAGAGGCCGAAGCTCCCAAGACCTTTACATACACCGTTGCGGGCGGCACACAGGTTATTGCCGAAAAGGCCTTTGAGGGTCTTGCAAACCTTGTTGAAGTCACGCTCAATGCCGACCTTCTCACCGTCGGCGCAAACGCCTTTGACGGCTGCAGCGGCCTCAAGACGATTTATATCGCAGAAAATGCGGCGGAAACCTCTTTCGCCAACGTCGCAGGCCTTGCTCCCTTTAATCTTGCTCCCTTTAATACAATATATTATAGGGGCGGTTTTGCAGAAAAACTCTTCAGCCAGCTCGCCGACGTCATCCGCTACTTCTCGGCGGCTGAACCTACCGACAACGCCCACACCTATTGGCATTTCGTGGAGGCCGACGGCGTCGAACTTCCCACCATTTGGAACAAGGCAGTCGAAATCGAGCTCGATACTTCCAAGTGCACCACCCGTTTCCGCAAGGGTGAACCGTTCAGCAGCGAAAACCTCGTTGTCAAAGTCAGATACGAGAACGAAACGCAACTGAAGGAAGTCACCGAGAATATCGACGTCGATTCCACAGAATACAAGGCAGACGAACTCGGCGAATACACCATCACCGTCAGCTATCTCACCTATCTTAAGACGACCTACACCGTGAAGGTCGACAATGCCTACACCATCACCATCAACTATGGCTATGACGGCATGCCTTCCGAAACCGAACTCGTCTTCGTGTCTGAGGGCTTCCCCCTTCCCGCAGCTCCTTCGCGCACAGGCTATAAATTCCTCGGCTGGAAGGTCGGCGAAGAGGAAGAACTCCGCGGGGCAGGCGAAAAGATCACCCCCACGGCCGACGTCACCGTCACCGCGCAGTGGGAACAGCTCTACAGAGTCACCGCCCAAGCTGCCAACGCCACCACCGGTCTTTCCGAAACCAGATATTACCAAGACGGCACAACCGTCACCTTCACCGTGACCCCCGATAACGGCTATAAGCTCGTTTCCGTGAAGAATGGCGACAACACCCTCACCGCCCAAGACGGCAAATACTCCGTCACCGTCAATAAGGCAGATATCGTCATCACAGTCGAAACGACGGCAGTCACCGTCACCGCCACGGCAAAAGAGGGCACGGTGGCAAAAGATCAGAACGGCGACACCGCCACCTTCACCCTCACTCCTCCCACCAAGTCGGGCTTCCGTTTCGACGGTTGGACCGTGAAGATCGACAATGCCGAGCCCGTAGACGTTGAAGGCAACATCTATACGCTCAAACTTGCCAACGCCGACGTCAAAGTCGAATTCGCCGCAAAGTGGACCGAAATGCTCCTCACCGAGGCATCCGCTACCTTGCAGTTGAATGGGAACACCCTTACCTTCATCGCCACCGTCAAGGGCAACGGCTTCGATCTCGAAACCATCAAAGACGTGAAGCTCCAGCTCGGCGCCGAAAATCCCATCATAGGCACCGCAGCCGCAGCCACGGACGGCTTCACCCTCACCTATACGCTCACCGACCTTACAGCCAAAGAGTATACCCTCAAGTTCGTCCTCGGTACCAAGGACGTCTATGCCAATAAGACGATTTCGGGAACTGTTACGCTGACGAATACCGAAAATACCCTCCGCTATGCCCTCGCAAACGGCAAGCTCACCGTCACCGAGCCCCTCACCGTGACCTTTGTCGTTGAACACGGCACAAACCTCACCCGTTCCGTATTCGCAGGCGACACGCTCGACCTTGACGAAATTGAGCCCGCCCCCGTCGAAGGCTATGTATTCCTCTATTGGTACACGACCGACGAAGAGGGGACCGAAACCAAGCAGTCAGGCGAAATCACCGTCAACTCTGCCATGACCATCAACGCCAAGATGGGCGACGAGGTCACCGCAAGCGTTTCGATCGCCGATTATGCAACAGCAAATAGTTGGGCTAACTCTGGTGTAACGGGTGTTACAGATAAGTACTATACAGTCGAACTCAACAATCATATTACTGTTACCGCCTCTGGAAGCGGAAACACAGGTAAATACTACGAATCTAATTTCTCTTGGCGTATTTATGAATTCGGTGACGGACGTATTCAGATCGCTGCACCGGAAGACGGAAGAATGGTAAAAATCAAATCCATTCAAATCACCTACGATAATAGTAATAATGGTAGACTTTACTACGGTTCCAAACAATACGATACAGGCACCATTCTCGACGAAATCTATGCGCCTTCCATAGAATTGACGGTCGGTCATTCAAGTGGAAATGACAATGGTAATGTACAGATAAAACAAATTATTGTAACCTACGGCGTTGTTTTGACCGATCAAGAAAAGATCGATATGGCGCTCGAAAGTGTAAGTAGCACTTATACAGTCGGAGAATCTGGTGACTATCCTCTTCCTGAATCTCCCTTTGCTGACGTTGCATTCACATGGGAAGTTCTCACCGAAAATAGTCCCTATGGTATCGTCAATGGCGATCATCTCGATATCAAAGAACTTCCTCATGACACGGATAAGCAGATTCAACTTAAACTTACTGCTTCTTACAATAGTGTTGAAGTCAGCAAGACAATCACCGTCACCGTAAAGAAACAAATCAAACTAGCTGCGACAGAATTTGAAACGACGCCTTTTAGCGAACTGAAAGCTAAAGTTGCAACTTCTGGTCAGACGACAACCGAAAAGTTCTACGCAATCGGTGCGGTGAAATCTGCAAGTAGCGAATATAATTCAGAGATTTATATTACCAACGAAGAAAACGAAGACCTTTATGTCTATGGTATTCTCACTGAAGACGGCACTCAGACGATCGATTGTAGCAACGGCGTGACTGCATTTAATATCGGTGATACAATTGTTGTCTACGGTCAGATGACCAATTACAAGGGCACGATTGAAATGCAATATGCATGGCTCGTGCAGGTCAATACAGATGCAAAAACAAATCCTGCGAAAGTTGTTCTTGACGGCATTACCGTTCCCGACACTGTGAGTGAAAACTTTGAGCTTCCTACAGTAAACGACACGGTCACCTGGTCGGTCGCAAGCGGTGAGGGTATTACCGTTTCGGGGAACCAGGCCACTGTTACACGTACTGCTGATGAACAGACTGTTGTCCTTAAGGCTACTACAACTGTTGGTTCTTTCACGGAAAACAAAGAATTTACGGTCAAAGTCCAACGCTATGTAGAGGGCTTAGAGGAAATCGTTGTTACGGCAGATACCCTTCTATCTGGGGTTTCTGGATATAAGAACAATGGCACCGCCACGATCGGTGGATATGGTTTCTCGTGGATCGGCATGGGCAACTATAACCTCCTTCAAATGAGGACCAATAGTTCTACAGGCACCTCCTCCTTCTGGAATACGGCTGCGTTCCAGTACGATATCATAAAGGTCACGTTTGAATGGGCAAGTGGCAAGACTCTTCTCACAAAAGCCGATGCCTTAAAGGTTGAGTTCTCGAATTCCGTGGAATTTGAGGAGGGGGCCACTACTTCAAAGACGATTACTTTCGAGGAAAATACATATGAATTGACCGTTGAGGGGTCCTACAAGTTTGTCCGTATTACCCACAACTGTAGCAACACTGTTTACCTCGATAAGGTTACAATCGCTTGCCAGGATTCCACCGAGCCCAAGCCCGTCGAGCCCAGGAATATTGAGCAGGTTGGGGAAATCGACTTCTATGGGGCGAACTTCTTCAAACTTGCGGTCAGCGATTCTGATCTTGGTTTTATTAAAACCAGCGTTGCAAGCGTAAAGGTTGACGGAGTGCAATATCCCCATAACAGCGGTGCAGGCTTCTTGATCGATGGGTCATTGATTCAAATCCAAACGGCAGATAACGCAAGGGAAAGCGACGTTACCACGTTTGAGTTGGAATGGTACAACGAAGCGGGTGAACTGGTTGCTAAAACCACTGTCACCCGTAAGATCGTCGAAAAGCTCGTTTACAGCGTCACAGAGGTTGCATTGATCGGAGCTGAAGACACGCTTGGTATCATGATCACGATCGATGCGGAAGCTCCTGCAGACGCAAAGGTCGAACTCACGATCGGCGGCCGCGCTGTTGCGGCTACCCTTGAGGGTGACACAATTACATGTGACAACATTCTTCCTGTTGCCATAGGCAATTCCGTGACAATCGCTCTCAAGATCAACGGCAGCGAACCCACGGCTTGGGCCGGCGTTATTACAGACCCCGAATCTGTTGGAACAGTGAATTACACCCTCGCCGTTTCCGACGGCAAACTCACCGTCAAAGCCGAGAGCACAGTGCCTGTCGAAAAGACTGTCACAGGGTTCCATGATTCCGAGATTTGGTCGGATAATCCGGATAATCCCAACGCTGTTACGGTCAATTTTTGGGTCGATACAACCGGCTATACCGCAGATGATCTCAGAGCTGCAAAACTTCTCGTCAATGGTCAAGAACTTTCTACTCGCGCAAGCAGCGAATACATGATCGGTAATGGGAGTCAGAGTAAACTTTGGTTTGAACTCATGACCTTGAGTGACGTTGAAGGCGCTCTGCTTCAGCTCAAGATCGGCGAAAAGACGTATGACGTGAATGTCACAGCCGGCCGTGGTGTAGGCTCTAAGACTATGAACGATAGGACTTACACCCTTGAAGCGGAAGGTGACCAACTGAAGCTCACCGTTAAGACAAATAAGCCCGAGCCCGAGTTCAGCTATAGCGTGAGGGAAGTGACGTATAGTTGTGACGATGAGAAAACGCTGACCATTATGATTGGCTTGAACATTACGGGCACGGCAAAGGGTCAAGCTGTTCTCACGGTCAACGGCGTAGAGGCAAAGGCAGACGTGGACGATATGCCCATCTTTAAGTTCACTCCCAACGGCTGGAATGGTACGTTGGTTGTCGAGCTCGTCATCGACGGCAAAAAAGCCGACTGGACGGATGTGGAAGTAACCGACGAAGCTGTTACGATCGGTGACTATTCTTACACGCTCGCGGTTGAAGGCTCTGAGCTCAAACTCACCGTCGTCAACGAAAGCCAAAAGAAGGTTGACGCCGCGGTTGAAACATTGAAGCCTCAGCTCGAGAATAAAGAACTGACTGAAGATTTGCAGCTTCCTACCGTGGAAGGCGTTACGATCAAATGGAGCGTCGAGGTCACGACGCCCGACGCCGACCAAAGCGCAGCGTCGATCGAAGGCAATACCACTCTTAAGATCAAGCGCAGTGCGGCCGACGTTCAGATCCAGCTCACCGGTGCTATCACCTGCGGCAACGCCGGCACAGCCACCTTACAAGTCACCCTCACTATCAAGGCGGAAGAGGCCCCCGAAAAAATCGAAACGATTTATACGTTGAATATGCCAAAACAAGAGTATGTATCAGGTGGGACTCAAGGTAGTTATGCCGATGCCTACGATGTAGCCGTGGATAACGTAACGTGGAGTGCTGAATTAAACACGACACTTTCTGGTGGATGGGGCTTTGGTGGCAAGAGTGTTACAAAAGTTGACCGTAAACTTACATCAAAAAATGCAATTCTTGGGAAAGTAACCGAAATCAAAGTATCTTTTGGTACCAAAGATAGCGGAATCACCGTTAATTCTGTCACGCTAAAGGTGTACAATGATAATCCTTCCAACGGCGGTCAAGAAATTGATTCAAAAAATATTTCGTTTGCGGCAAGTTCAACAAAAACAGTAACCGCAGAAAAGGAATGGAAAGATTGCTATTATGAGTTCATATTTAATGTAACAGTATCGGGCAATAAAAATCAGAAGGTAATGCTCACAAAAATTGTGTTTGATGGCGTAAAACCTGCAGGAGGCGGAACCGAACCCGGTGGTGGTGGTCAAACCGAACCCGGTGCACAAGAATCCACTCTGTATACGCTCGCACAAACAATTATGGCAGACAAATCAAGCGAAGCAACATACAATGGTTATGCAACATATTGTAATGTCGAATGTGGAGATGTAACATGGAATGTATGTGGCAATGTAACTCAAAGCGGAGGGTGGCGCTTTGGTGGCAAAGGCGGGAGTAAAGCAAGTAGTACGGCTACATATGACAGAGAAATCTCATCCACAACAGCCATTGCAGGGAAAGTAACCAAAATATCATTTGCACTTGGTGCCATAAAGAACGGAAGCAGTAGTACGATAACAATAAATAGCGTAATACTGAAAGTTTACGACGTTGCACCCAATATATCGTCAGACAGCTCTGCACCCACATACAGTTCTCAGGCGATATACACTTCTGAATCGTTCTCGTATACTGAGAATACAGTGTGCACAGTAAATGCTCCAACTGACGCGGATTGGACCAATAAGTACTATCAACTTGTCATTAACATAACACTTAAAGGTAAAAATAACAGCTATGTTGTAATCAATAGTATGGAGTATACTGGTTACCCCGCCTCCTCCGATCAAGGAATGGAAGGACCCTCGATGACCGCTTTCACGGCCAACATGAACAACGGGAACGTCGAAAGCAACGGCCTTTGGATCGCTCTTGCGGTTGGCGGCTCGGCGCTCATTGCGCTCAGCGCTCTCGCCGTCGTCGTCCTCCTCCGCAAGCACAACTAAGCAATATTTTCTCCCTGCCCCCGTTGGTTTTATGAGATCCTTCGCTGCGCTCAGGATGAGCGCGGGGGAGCTCCATGCCCCCTCCCGAGAGTGGCTCTCCTATGCCCCCTCCCGAGGAGGGGGGTAGGGGGGTGGGCAACGAATCCCAAATCTCAAGTCCCCTGCGGCTTCACCGCAGGGGACTTCCCTATATTCTCTTGACAACATTTCCTTTGTATGATATAATACTTTCAAGCAACAAGGGCCCTTGTTTCGGCGGTTAGCTCCTTTAAGGGGGGAATATTTGAGAATATTTCCAACAAAAGGGGGTGCGTAGTATGCGCGAGTTATGCGAACTTCTCATGCAGCTCACCGAGCTTATCCAAAAGCTCACCGAGCTCATTGACGAAATCGAATACATTGCAATCAAACGCGTAAAAAAATAACCGCCCTAATGCGTGCAAGCTGCGGCGGTTATTACTAGTTAATAACACTCGGAGCTAACCGCTAAGCGAGGTCAACCCTTGTTGTGCTTTTATTGTAGCACACATTTTTTGTTTTGTCAATAGATTCTGCGTAAATTACTCCGTCCGTTTTTCATTGTGCGGGGGAGGGGTGGGGAAGGAACACAGCCTCAGTCCTCATTCCGAGCGAAGCGAGGGGATCTTGTAAACTTACGGACTTCCGTTCTTAGAGCGAGATTCTCTCGCCCCTTCGGGGCTCGGAATGAGGACATGTGCTCCCGCTGGTTTTATGGGAGCGGGGCGGGGGTAAAAAAATTCTCCCCAAAGTGTTGACAAAAGGGAGAAAGTGGTTTATAATAAAGGTGCAACAAGGGTTGAACCCCGTTTAGCGGTCAGCTCCTTGAAGTTATTTTAACGAAATAACCGCCGAAGCCAGCACGCATAGGGCGGTTATTTTTTATTGCGTTTGATCGCTATGTACTCAATGTCGAAACGCTCAAGCATTTCAGACAAAAGTGCGATAAGCATCATGAGATCGAAAAAATCGCTCATATGTACGCACCTCCTTTTGTGGAAATATCCTTAATATTCCCCCCTAAAAGGAGCTAACCGCCAACAGGAACCCTTGTTGCAAATTGATTGTATCATAAGATATGCAAAAAATCAAGTAAATTTTGGCAATGTATGAAAAAATCCCCGCCCTCAAGAAGAGGATAGGGGGCGAGGATATCAAGGGCGGCGTCATGCTGAGAAGGGGAGTAAAAACGCAGTCTGCGGGAGCAGTACCGAAGCATCTCGCCGCACAGAATACGCCCCGCGAGATTCTTCGGGTCAGTTCCCGTCCTTTCATCCTTCTACCGTTCTCAGAATGACGCGGGGGAGGGACGAGGAACCGACCAGCCATTCTGATCACGTCATCCTGAGCTCCGTCGAAGGATCACCTTATTATGCTGCGGTGATGGTTCGACTACGCTCACCATGACGTAATCAGAACAGCTGGGTTGCGTGAACATGTGGGTCATGGGTAAAGGTCAGACGCGGGTGTCGCGGCGGGCGAGAATCGAGCCGCTCTCACTGTCAAGAAGAAGCGAGAGAGTTTCACCGTCCGTGTCAATGATTCCAATATAATAATAATTCTTATCTCTCCTTAACAATCTCACGTGAAATTCTCCCAAAAATGCTCCGCCGCTCGTCATGCGGCCGATTCGGTCCTTTTCCGCCGTCAAAGCATAATTGAGGGCGTCGGTGTACGAAATCGTCCTCTCGTTCTTGACGGACGTTGCGGTCACCTCGCGCGTTTCATCTCCCCAACTGACGCGGATAGAAACGGTATTTTGGGGGAATGCGCTGACGCTTTCCGAAAAAAACCAATCCCCGCAGGCGTTGCGAAAGGAGGCCTCGCCGCCCTGTTCGCCCGTTTCAGTCTTGAAAAACACGCTGAAATCGTCGGCTTTGACGGTGGGGACGAGGGAAATTTCAACAAGATCGGCGCGGGGACAGGCAACGCCGTCGGCGGCGTAGGGGTACTCGCGGGAGATGCAGGAGAGAGTGAGGGAGAACTCGTCGGTTTCGGCGATAAAGATATCGCTGCGGAGTTCGGAGATATGGGCGGAGTAGTCGTAGGACTTTCCGCAGGCGGCGAGGAGAAGGGGGAAGAGAAGGAGCAACAAACAGGGGATACTATGTTTTTTCATGCTATATCCATATGAAAAAAGGGGAAAGTTCATGACTTTCCCCGCAGATACGGTTGCAATTTTTTTACGCCTATGATAGAATAAATGGGAAAGAAAGGGAGGCGGCATGAAGAAACTTGTTTTAAAGACAGCGCTCATCACATTCGGCGCTGCGGTTTTGCTGGGCGTTTTGATCCTCATGATCTTATGTTTTGCCGCGCCCAAGACCATGATGGATTTTACGGCTTCGATGGGCATGGACGGGCTTTCGGGGAATTTCGCATACAGCGAGTACGAACGGTCGGGCGATTTGGAGTGTTTAGCGCGTTCGTATCTTGTGGCGGTTGAGGAAGGAGAGGACGGAAAGGCCCTCGAGCGTTGGGAGAAACTCTACGCGGACGAGGGATTTTCTGCCTACTGTCAGAGCGGTGCGCCGTCGGCGGAGGGGCTTCCCGCATACAGCTATCGGGACTATCTTGTGGGAAGTGCGGCGCGGGTGAAGTTCCGCCTCGCAACAGACGACGCGGCGAAGGAGCAGGTTTTGGCATTTGCGCTTGGGGAAACGGCGCAGTCCTTCCCCGAGGGGAACCCAACGATCGCGCTTGCGGCCGAGGCGATCTCGCGGCAGGACAAGGCATTTGCGGGGACATTGCTGGCTCGGCTGAAGAGTTCCGATTTTGAGCAGAGCGAGGCGTTTTTGCGGCTCCTTTCGGCCTTGGAAACGGCGTGAGGGGATGCAGAGTGATAGCAAGTGCGGCGTCATGCTGCTTCGTGTGGGCGGCGTCATGCTGAGAAGGGGAGTATAAACGCAGTTTGCGGGAGCAGTACCGAAGCATCTCGCCGCACTGAATGGATACGCCCCGCGAGATTCTTCGGGTCAAGTTCTTATGACTTCGTTCAGTTTCCGTTTCTCAGAATGACGCGGTGCTGCTCCCGTTGGTCTGCGAGATCCGCTCGCTACGCTCGGGATGAGGGCGGGTTGGCGGCGTCATGCTGAGAAGGGGAGTATAAACGCAGTATGTGGGAGCAGTACCGAAGCATCTCGCCGCACTGAATACGCCCCGCGAAATTCTAACTTCGCGCTACGCGCTCGTGCCGCGCTTAGACACAACTAGAACACGCGCGGGGCGGGTTAGTTCGTCTGACTTCGTATTTTCTCCGTTTCTCAGAATGACGCGGGACTGCTTCCGTCCGTTTAACGGGATCCTTCGCTGCGCTCAGGATGAGCGGGGGCGGCAGGATGAGCGGGGGAGGGGAGGATGAGCGCGCGGGGCAGGGTGAGCGGAGTTGGTGACGCGATTCGGACGGACGGGGAGTTTCGAGAGGGTCACGAGAAGAATTGTTTGTTGAAGATGACCGACGGATGGGCGGGGGCAAGGACCTCCGTTTTTTTGTGGCACGCAAGCGATTTCTCCCGTTCGCCGAGCCGCCAATAGCACACCACAAGCTGCAGAAGCGGCGTGATCCCCCGCGCGGCGGGTTCTTCAAAGTCGCCGTCCGCCGTATGGTCACGGCAGGCAAGCGCGCCTTCATACCAATACGCAGCTTCGCGGAAACGACCCTCGTCAAAGAAAATTCTGCCGATTTCGCAGAGGATAAATGCGCGGGGTTCGCCGTACAAAAAACTGCGAAACAGCGCTATAAGTTGCAAATTTTTCTCTTTCAGCTCTCCGTAACAGCGGGATAAAATTTCACACGCGGCGATCTTGTTGACATACCATCCGTCGCCCCGCAACATGCTTTCAAGCACGGCGGCCGCCTCGGTGTACAGCCTGTGATAGTAGAGCTCCCGACCGTAATAGAATAGGTCGCGCGGGGAGAGGGGCTCCTCCTCCGCCCACTTCAGATAGATGCCGAGGTTGCGCCAGCTCCGCTCCTTTCCGCTCGGAAGATGCGTGACGGTCATGGGATAGTGTACGATCTTCCCCCGCGGGACGATGGCCTCATGCACCCTTCCGACGAAGCGGAACTGCTTCTCCCGCCTGAGGATCCTTTCGCGCTCATAGGTCAGCGTGCCGGCGCGGTAGGGGCAGAAAACCATGTCGGGCGATTCCTCCTGCAAAAAGGTGCGCAGGGCCCCAAAATCGGCCGACTCCACGGCGTCGTCGGCGTCCAGCCACATGACATATTCCCCGCCCGCCCGTGCGAAAGCCTCATTCCGCGCATACGAAAAGTCCTCCTTCCACGGCAGATGAAAGACCTTTTCCGTATACCTTGCGGCAACGGCGGCTGTACCGTCCGCGGAGCCCGTATCGACGATAATGAGCTCATCATACAGCCCCTTGACGCTCTCAAGACAGCGCGGGAGCGTCTTTTCCTCGTCCCGCACGATCATACAGAGTGAAAGCAGCATATTCGCCTCCCCGCATCCATCCTATGACGGCGGGGAGTTTTTTTGTGTGATTCGGAATAAAAAAGATTTTAACACTTTTTTGCAAGTTTTTGATTGTTTGTGAAAGTTTCTCTTTCGTAAAATGTTCGTTTTGCAACTTTTCAAAAAAATGTTGACAGATTTTTGATAAAATGATATGATAAATGTGTTAAAATTACGAAATTTTTCGCAGAAAAAACAAAAATTGGCCGAAAATTGAACTTTAATAACAAAAATATTTTTCGGATGGGACAGAAAGGATGAATCAACTGACCAAAACAGGGAAGAAATTTTTGATCGGGTCCATTGCGGCGGCCCTCGTTTTCCTCGCTTCCGTGGTCGTGTTTGCGGTTTCTGTTGCAAAGACGAATGAAACGACGGACCTCGGCTTCGATCTCACGGGCCGCGACGTCGTCAAGATGGCGGTGGACGAGGAGGGCAACCGCGTGGCCGGAACGCAGGATGGCGACGTCTTTGCCTTCAGCGAGGAGGGCGACCTTCTCTGGGAGGTCGGGAAACTCAGCGACTGTGCCGTCTATGACATCGTTGCGCGCGGCGGCGAGGTCGTTCTTGTCTATGCGGACGGGAATGTCATTTCTTTCAAGACGGAGGATGCCCTCGCCTTTTCTGCCCGTGTGGCGGAGGGGAGCGATCCGCAGGCGGCGGCCGAAGCGGAGAGCGATAGGGAGGTTTCAGAACTTTCTGCCGTGGAAACTGATGCGGAGGGTTCCGAACTCTCTCTTGAAGAGGACGACGCAGAGATCGACAGAGTTGCGGAAACGGAGAATTTCATCAATCATTGTTCCGTCTGCCGTCTTGACTACGCCATTTCGGGCGGCGTTGCGGGTACGCAACTGCTCAAGGCGCAAGACGCGCTCTATCTCCGCACCCGCTGTAACGACGGCAAGGGCCGCAACTATCTCTTCCGTATCGAGAACGGGGAGATCGGGGAAGTCCGCGCTCCCAGCTCCTCCCGTATTGGCGGTATGACCCTCTTCCGCGGGTCGCTCTATTATTCCTTCCGCGGCCAGCTCTATACGGAGGCGGGAGAACAGCTCCTATCATTCGACGAAAACATACTTGCCCTCTCCTCCAACGAAACAGAGATCTCCATAATCACCGAGAGCGGCAAGTTTATCGTGTATGGCGTTGACGGGGGAGAAATCGTCTACGAAGGTGAGCTGAAGGATAAACTCGACCCCGATTATGTGTTCACGACGGGGGAGAATTTCCTTGCTAAAGTCAAAAATGGCGGCGTGGCGCTCATCGATACGTCGGAACGCGGCGTGACCCTTTCGATGGCGGCGGGCAACAATGCGAATTTTATCCTCTGGAATGACGATTGCTTCATGCTGCGCGATACGTCGGACGTCACGAATCCCGTCACGATCTTTTATTCCGTTTCGCATGCCCGCAGTATTGCCGTCTTTTCGACCCTCCGCTGGGTGTTCCTCGCGCTTGCGCTTCTTGCGCTTGCGGCGGCGGTCATTCTCTTCCTCTGCATAAAGGAGGCCATGCGCGAAAAGATCCGCAGCGGAACGGTTTCCACGCTCAAGGCCATCTGGAGGGACAGAGCCATCTATCTCGCCCTGCTCATTCCGTTCTTGCTACTTGTAACATTCTATTATATCCCCATTGTCCTCGGCTTCTCGATATCGTTTTTGGACTATGTGCCGGGGGAGAGGGCGGTATTCGAGGGATTCAAGTACTTCTCCATGGTCGTCAAGAGCAGTGATTTCTGGTCGAGCGTCGGGACGATGCTCCTGTTCCTCCTCGCCGACCTTGCAAAGGCGCTCATTCCTCCCTTCATCATCGCGGAACTTCTCATTCTGTGCAAACTCAAGCGGTTCTCGCTGTGGATCAGGATTTTGCTGTTCTTGCCCGGGATCCTGCCAGGCGTGGCGGCGACGCTCGTCTGGCAGCAGGGTATCTTCGGCACTTCGACGAACAGTCTTGTCAACGCTTTCGTCAAGATCTTCGCCCCGACGTTTACGGGCCTCAACTGGATCAACAATCCGTCCTATGCCGTCAGGGTGCTCACGATCATATGTTTCGGGTTCCCGTGGGTGGGGAGTTACCTCATCTTCTATGGGGCGCTCGGAGGGATCAACACCTCCATTTTCGAGGCCGCCAAGCTCGACGGGTGCCCGTGGCCGACAAGGGTATTTACGATCGATATCCCGCTCATTCTTTCACAGATCAAGTACGTTATCATCACCACGTTCATCGCATCCGTGCAGAACTACGGCACGCTGTACATTCTCTACGGCACGGGCACGGGAGATACGCTGCGGACCCCCGCGCTCATGATGTACAGCGAGATCATGGCGGGAAACTACAACATAGCGAGCGTCATGGGCGTGTTCCTGTTTATCTTCCTTGCCGTTGTCACGGTTCTCAACTTCCGTTCCCAGAAAGAACAGATCGAGTGAGGTGCAAGATATGGAAAACAATACAACCGTAAAAAAAGGAATTCATATCCGTATCAAGGGCGCAGACGGCGCGATCGCACAGTCGGTCATCTTCCTCTTGCTCATTCTGACCCTCATTCTCTGCATGCTGCCCGTCATTGTTACGATCATCATGTCGTTGAAAGTCCCCGAGGACATCACGGCCTATCCCATTTGGACGCTGCCCAAGACGGAGTGGAGATTCGCCAACTACGGCTCCGCATTCAGCGTGCTCTCCATGCCGCTCCTCTGGACTCTCCTCATGGACATCGGCGTGTCGGTTTCCGTCATGCTGCTGAGCTGCTACATCGCATTTCTGTTCCAATGGTACAAATTCAAGGGGAAGAACCTCCTGTTCGCGCTCTTCATCCTGCCCATGCTCGTACCGAACGTCGTGCTCCTGTCCCCGACTTATATCGTGGCGCACAACCTCGGCATCACGGGGAATTACCTCGGCGTCATTCTGCCCTATCTCGCGGGCAACCAGATCGCCTCGGTGTTCATGCTCCGTGTGTTCATGCAGCAGCACCCCAAGTCGCTCTATGAGGCGGCCCAGCTCGACGGGGCGAACAAGTTCAGCCTCTTCGTCTACGTCTGCCTGCCGCTCTCCTTCCCGATCATGATGGTACAGGGGATCGGGATCTTCGCGGCCATCTATAACGACTACCTCTGGCCGCAGCTCATCTTCTCGGCGGAACCTTCCAAGGGGACGCTCATGCCTTATCTAAAGTCTGTGGTCTACAGCCTCGACCAGGGCATACAGTACGCAATGTACCTCGTGGCAGGCATTCCGCTCATTATTTCCACTGCGATCAGCATCAAGTTTTTCGTTTCGGGCGATTTCGCGAGCGGCCTCAAGATGTGAGCCCCCGAAGAGCCCGAAATGCAAAAGGGACGTCCCTTTTGGCTTCTCCTGCGGAGAAGCCAAGCAAATGCTAAACGGTTCCGCTGCGGCGGTAAAAATATAAAATATCAAGGAGGAAAAAACCAAGACATGAAAAAGAGATTCTTTACACTCTTTACCAGCATCATTCTTTGCCTCGGCCTCTGCCTGTTTGCGGCAGTCGGCTGTACGGATAATTCCGGCGGAAACACCCCGTCGGGCGGCAATCAGGGGAATCAAGGCAACCAGGGCAATCAGGGCAACCAAGGGGAAAAGCCCGATCCCTCCGAGAAGATCGACGAAGAGATCGAAATGTACACGTCCGTCAATATCATCGAGTATGAGGCTCTGCAGGCGGCGGCTCTCGCGTACGAGGATTACCAATTCGACAAGGGGAACAATATCACAATCAATATCCACAACACCGACGACCCCGACGGCTACCAGCGGACCCTCCGCAACCTCGTGGCGAACGGCGTTTCGGGCCCGACGATCGGTTCGATCTCACCCCTTCCCGAGTACCACGGAACCTCTTCTCTCGTGGACCTCTCCGTCTATCTGGAGGAGCCCAACCCCTACAATCCCGCATACGAAACGTGGGAGGACGGCCTCGAGGAGGACGCTTACCGTCCCATCCGCGCTGGCGGTACGGTGACGACCCCCGGCGTCAGCTATTCCTCCAACTATTCCTGCATGTTCTACAACAAGGGCGCCATGAAGGCAGTGATGGGAGACGATCCCCTCGTGGACGCGACGGGCACGATCGACACGTCCAGCCCCGATTTCACATGGGAATGGCTTCTCAAGGCGCTCAAAAAGGCGCAGACGGACGGCGACAAGGTGAATAACCGCAAATTCGAGTATCCGCTCGCGCTCTCGAGGAATGAGCAGGCCTGCGGGCAGGTCAACTTCAACCTCGTCACGACGATGCTCAACATGTATCTCGACCAATACTTCCGCGATTTCACGGAGGACGTCCACTCGCAGGAGGGGGACTACAGCTATATCAGAGGCATCGATTCCGCATGGCAATACGATGCGGGCGACGCGAAGATCGACTATGAGAGCAAATACAGCTACAATCTCAACAGGATCGTAGACAACTTCTTCAATCACAGCACGGAGTTCGGGCCCGGATCCGAACGCTATTCGGAAATGATGGAGAATCTTTGGGATCTTCTGCAATATACCGATCCCGACGACAGCTACAACGACTGCTTCAACAACTTCAACCGCACGACGATCATGTACAGCAGGGGCGGCGGAAGCTATGAGGAGATGAAGCTCTTCTATTTTGAAACGCTCGGCTATATCAGGACGTACCGCGACGCGCACAAGTCCACGAGCGGATATCCCTCCTCCGAGTGGATCGACAGTTCTCTCGGCTGGTTCCTTCTTCCCGCAATGCCCTCCGAGCTCGACGGCGTTGCCGATAACGTCCGCCCCCTCGGCGGCCCGCTCGAGAATTACGGCGTGCTCTCCACGGGTTCCTCCTCGAAGGACGAGATCGCGGTCGATTTCCTCCGCTGGATCACCTCTCCGATGGGACAGGAGCACATCACGGCCGAATACGTTTCGCAGGACGCGCCGCAGATGATGCACCAGCTTGTCAAGGGCGTGAAGATCCAGGAAAAGGTGGACTTCACCGAAGTTGCGACGCAGGTACACGGCGATATCGGTTTCAGCCCCTACAATATCTTTGCGATCGGCAGCGGCATGACCACTTGCACGATCAACGGCACGGCGAATTACCTGCGCGACCAGGTTGCCTCTCTCCTCTCGGGCTACTTCAAGGGGAATACGAGAGATTGGACAAACGGCGCGCGGATGCTCGACCTCATCAAGAGCGGATTTGCAAGCTATGCCGACCAATATCATCTGATCTATACCGACCCCGCCAAAGTCTTTGAAGCGACGAACGGGCTGAAGAACAATCCGTTCAATGTGACCTGACGGAGGCCCCATGAAAAGATTTCTCAGTATCTGTTTCAGCGCGCTATTCCTGTTTGCGGCCGTCGGCTGCGGAGAGGAACAAGGCGGCGGGGGACAGGGCAGTCTGGACGGGGAACTTCAGCTCTCGGATGACCTCGAAACGGGCTTCCTCAAGACGGCGGCCACAGACGATTACGGCCGTTCCTTCGGCGCCTCGGACGGATATAACGACAACGTTGTCGGCATCTTCTACTTCCTCTGGCTCAACCAGGCCGCAAACGACAACACGGTGGAGAAGTACATCGCAGAAGGAAGGGCGGAAGAAACGCTCACGAGCCAAAACGGCTTCGGCATGCCGACCTTCACATGGTGGGGAGAACCCATGTACGGCTACTATCAGATAGAGGACAAGTGGGTCGTAAGGAAACATGTGGAACTCTTCATCAACGCGGGGCTCGACTTCATCTGCTTCGACACGACGAACAACAGCCACTACACCTCGGCCGCAAGGGCGGTGCTCGACGTTCTCCTCGAATATCGGGAACTCGGCTACGACGTCCCCAAGGCAATGTTCATGACCAACTCCGATTCCCCGGGGCGGATCAAGGGGATCTATAACGACTTCTACCGCCGCAATACATACGACAGCATCTGGTTCACGGGCAACGGCGACAAGCCGTGGATCATCGGCAGCAAGCC
The DNA here is from genome assembly GCA_947627125.1 of uncultured Clostridia bacterium. Lineage (GTDB taxonomy): Bacteria > Bacillota > Clostridia > Christensenellales > Borkfalkiaceae > Gallimonas. The sequence goes on along the minus strand of CANQUY010000008.1, from coordinate 236 downwards.
TGCGGAAGATCCCGATATCATGGACAGGTTTTACTTCAAACCCTCGCAGTGGCCGAATGCTTCGATCAAGGAAACGGGCTTCCCGTGGATCTCGTGGAAATGGCCGCAGGAGAGCTACTACGACGCGGAGAACAATTACGATATCATGAGCGTTTCCGTTTCCCAGCATGTGGGGGACATGAGCGGGAAGGATTTCTCCCTCTCGGGCGTCTGTTCGCCTCTCGTCTTCGATACGC
>CANQUY010000007.1 GCA_947627125.1 uncultured Clostridia bacterium | reverse complement strand
TGTCCACTTAGTCCTTGAGCTTCGCGATCTCCTCCTGCTGCCTTTCGTATTCCCGCTCAAGTTCCTTGACGCGCTCCGCCTTCAACACCTTATAGCGGGAGTAGCTGCCCTTGTAGGAAGTGAGGCGTCCGTGTTCGAGCTCCAGCGTGCGGGAGGTCAGACGGTCGAGAAAGTACCTGTCGTGGGAAACGACGAGGAGGGCTCCCTTGAAGGAAGTGAGGTATTCCTCCAGCCAAAAGAGGGTCTTGACGTCGAGATGGTTGGTGGGCTCGTCGAGAACGAGGAGCTCGGGCTCCTCCAAAAGGAGGCGGCAGAGCTTGAGTTTTGTCTTTTCGCCCCCGCTCATGGTAGGAATAGGACGGTTGTAGAAATCGCGGAACCCCATGCCGCCGAGGACGGTGTCGATCTTCACGCGGAAATGATAGCTGTCGCGGGCGGCAATGCGTTTTTGCAGGCTCTCCGCCTTTGCAGAGAGAATGCGGAGGTCGGCATTCTGCTCGCTCATCTCCCTTTGCACCTCCTCAAGACGGGAGAGGAGATGTTTGTCCTCTTCAAAGACCTCCTCCATGGCGGCGTAGACGGTGGCGGAACTTTCAAACCCGCCCGTCTGTTCCAGATAGCCGATGCAGAGGCCGTTTTTCTTGAGGATGTTTCCGCTGTCGGGAAGGAGTTCCCCCATGAGGAGGCGCAAAAGGGTCGTCTTGCCCTCGCCGTTGCCGCCCAAAAAGCCGACGCGCTCCTTTTCGTGGAGCTCAAAGGTGACGTTCTCGATGACGGGCTCGCCAATGTAGCCGTATGTGACGTTGTCGAAGGAAAAGAGCATAAGTGTTTCTCCGAGGGAAATACTGTGGATATGAGAACAAAATTGGAAGAACTGCGGCGTTTGGAGGCGGAACTCTCTGCCGCCCCGCCCGCCGACTGCGCAAAGCTGACAAGGAAAATTGTGCGGCTGAAATCGGAAATCATGGGAGAGTGAGGGGGTTGGGACTGTCCGTTGTGCGGCGTCATGCTGAGAACGTAAACATGAACGCAGTCTACGGAAGTTCTACCGAAGCATCTCGCCGCATTGTGTCCGTATTCGCCCCGCGAGATTCTTCGGTTCATATCCTTATGACTTCGTTTACACTCCGTTTCTCAGAATGACGCGGCGCGGGACAGGGCAACACGATTGGAACCGCAGTGTGCGGCGTCATGCTGAGAACGTAAACATGAACGCAGTCTACGGAAGTTCTACCGAAGCATCTCGCCGCATGCTTTATGGTCCCCCGCCGCGAGATTCTTCGGGTTAGTTCCCGTTTTTTCGTCCTGCTCCGTTTCTCAGAATGACGCGGCGGGTTGCTCAGAATGAGCAGGGAGCTCAATCCCAAGCGGGAATAAATCTCTCGTCTGCGCTGGACTTCTCCTGCGTGTAAAGATTCAAAAATCCAAGACTTATAGCGTAGTTTACGACCCTTTCGTACTCCCTGTCCGTCACGCGGCGGTTGAGTTCGGGGAAGCCCTCGATGTCGCCCATCGGCGTGTATTGCCGCATGATAGAGAGGGGCGCGTCGGCGGGAATGATGCCCTTGAGCGTGTCGAGTACCCGCTTGCTGTCCTCCGTATGCGAGGGGAGAACGAGGTGCCGCACCGCAAGGCCGCTCATGAGCTGTCCGTTTTGATAGACGGACGGCTTTTTCGCCATGAATTTGATGGCCGCGGCGGCGACCTCGGGATAGTCTTTCCGCCCCGTGAATTTCTGCGCGAGAAGGGGGTCAAAAAACTTAAAATCGGGCAGATATATGTCGATAAACGGGTCTATGAGGGCGAGCGCTTCCTCCGTCACGTATCCGCCTGAGTTGAGAATGACGGGAACGCGGGGACGGTAAATTTTGAGTGCCTCCGCCACATAGGGAATGACGTGGTCGGCGGTGACGAGATCGATGTTTTCCGCCCCCTGTTCCTCGAGGGAACGAAAGAGGTCGGAGAGCGTTTTTTCGCACATAACCTCGCCTTTTTCGGCACGGGAAACCTCATAATTCTGGCAGAAAATACAGCGGAGAGAGCACCCCGCAAAAAAGATCGTCCCGCTTTTTTTGTTGGGCGAGAGAAAGGGCTCCTCAAAGGGATGAAGATAGGCCTTGGCGACGGAAATGCCCTTCACGCCGCACGCGCCCGCCCGTACGCTTCTGTCCGCCCCGCATTTCACGGGGCAAAGAAAACACTGCATGGTTGGATTATAGCAAGGAATTTTGAAAATGTCAATGAGAAGCCGCGCCGCCGAATATTTTTCGGCGGCGCGGCGGAGGTTTATGTGGCTATTGTTCCTTGAATCCCACAAGTTCGTCAAGACTGACATGAAAGAATTTGGCGATCGCCACGAGCGAGGATAAGCTGGGCTCCCGTAGCCCGTTTTCCCAAAGGCTGATGATCCCCTTGCTCACGCCAAGATTTTTGGCGAGCTCCACTTGCCCGATTCCCCGTTCTTGCCTCAAAAATTTCAAATTATTTTTAAATTCCATCTCCATTTGTTTTTATTTTCTCACAAAAGTAAGAATAAATGCTTGACTTCTTACATTTGTAAGATTATAATATTCTTAGTTAATACAACAAAGGAGAAAGCTATGGGAACATATGTAGTAATTGAGGTAAAAGAGCCGTCACACGATCCCGATGAAGGATACGGGATCGCCTATCCGTTTTTGCTTGTCCCGCCGATTTTATCGCTAACGTCACTGTGTGTATTTAGGGATAACGGCGATTGGATGTATCCGCGAAAAATTTGGATCCTTGCAATTATTTCAATGGTCATAACGTTTGCAATCAGCATAGGGGTCTTTTTCGGCGTTTCCTATCTGTCTGCGGCCATTCCATTTATGCTGTTTTTGTGGAGCGGAGCGAATCTTGCACACGGCATCATAGGGGACATCGGGAGCAAAAAGATAAAGGATTTTATTGAAGACACAAGAATTGATATTGCATGTTTTTTTTGTATACTTTTTCTCTTTATTCCCGGTGCTACGCATGTCGGTTGCATATTGGGTGGGATTATCGAAAGTGATGGTGGGCGAATACTTGTAAATACTATGTGGCTGGCGTGTTCAACTGCCGCGATCCATTTTGCCGCGATTTTTTATTTTTCCTACTTGAACAGTGCGCCAAGTTATGAAAAATGGTCCTCGTTGGAAAAAGGAATTTTTCAGTTTGGGCCATCTGCCCTATATCTCTTGCCGGCAATTCCGTTTTTATTTTGCTCTTTTATGCTTTTTGTTTCCCCCTTTGTTTTGCTTCATGGTTTGGAAATATTAGGATTTGATATATTTTTCTCTTTCTTTAGCGTAATGGGCATAAATGCTGCATTTATGATCGCGGAAGGGATTCTGTTGATCGTCGGCAGGGGCGGAAATTGCGCCCAACACGGAATTTCGCAAGGAATTTCAAATTTTATTTTGGTTGTGGCTATGATCGCATCGTCCGTTTTGCCTTTTACTGCCGCTGTGCCTCCATTTGAGGTGCATATCAAGAATGTTTCGGATTTCAATGCAATATATGATACCCGATTATTAGGTAATAAATTGGGTGAAAGGAAAATCTATTATTATCTTGACAACGATATTGATTTCAATGGGGAAACGATCCCCCAGCTCGGCATAGGCGGAGGAGATTTGTTTGACGGACAGGGCCATAAATTGATCAATGGGGTTTCTAATAGCTCTCGAGGTGTTTTCAGTTCGAACAGTGGAACGATCAAAAATTTAAATTTGGACCACTGTATTATCTATGGTGAGGGTTCCTCCGGAAGCATGGGAGCATTTGTAGACGACAATTCCGGAACAATCGAAAATTGTCATGCAGTTGAAACGTATCTGTATTTTAGTGATAATGGATATGAGCATAATTATAAAGACTCGGTATATATCGGCGGGATCGCGGGGGTGAATTACGGGACGGTCAAAAATTGCTCGTTTGAGAATTCCGATCTGAATACAGCGTTTCCGTATTCTATTTTGCACTCGAGCTGGGCAACATTCAGCGAAATTACAAACAATAAAAATGATGGGGTAATCGTTGATTGCTACTTTTTCGGAACGCACGGCAGCGGAGTGGCGGACTTTGACCCCGAGAGATAAGGTTGGTTTGAGGATCTTGTTAGACGCATAGAAGTGGCCCCGCGAGATTCTTCGGGTTAGGTCGTCGGACTTCGTTCTGCGTCCGTTTCTCAGAATGACGCGGGGCGGGGTCTGTTGGTTTACAAGATCCGCTCGCTACGCTCGGGATGAGGGGCGGGGCGGGGAGCCGAGAAAAGGGCGGGGCGTCATTTTAGTTGACATTCGGTGGAGAGTTCGCTATAATAGAAAGACAAACGAGGAAAAACGCATATGAGAAGATTCTTTACGAGCGAAAGCGTCACCGAGGGGCATCCTGACAAGGTGTGCGACAACATCTCCGACGCCATTTTGGATGAACTTTTAAAGCAGGATCCCTACACCCGTGCGGCAGTCGAGTGCTGTGCGGCCTACAATACCCTCATGATCATGGGGGAAGTCACCACGCGTGCAACCGTCGACTATGAGGCTGTCGCGCGGTCGGTCATTCAACGTATCGGCTACTATGCGGGGGATTTTGCCTACGACAAGTGCAAGGTCATCACCCTCATCCACGGCCAGTCGCCCGACATTGCCCTCGGCGTGGACGCGTCCATGGAGAAGAAGGGGGGCGGCGAGGAAGAGGACGAGATCGGCGCGGGGGATCAGGGCCTCATGTTCGGCTATGCCTGCCGCGAAACGGAGGAGCTCATGCCCCTTCCCATCGTTCTTGCCCATAAACTTGCCTATCGCCTTGCGGAGGTCCGCAAGAGCGGGGCCGTTGACTATCTCCGCCCCGACGGAAAGACGCAGGTCACCGTGGAATATGACGGAAAAACGCCCGTGCGCATCGACACAGTGGTCATTTCCGCCCAGCACAACACCAAAGTTTCGCAGGAACAGATCTATGCCGACATGAAGAAGCTGGTCGCCGAGGCCGTTCTCCCCAAAGATCTTCTCGATGAGAACACCAAGTACTTCATCAACCCGACGGGGCGGTTCGAGATCGGCGGTCCCGAGGGGGATTCGGGGCTGACGGGCAGAAAGATCGTTGTCGATACATACGGCGGCAGGGCTCCGCACGGGGGCGGGTCCTTCTCGGGAAAAGATCCCACCAAAGTGGACAGGAGCGCAACGTACATGGCACGGTACATCTGCAAAAACGTCGTCGCGGCGGGGCTTGCGGATGAAATGGAGTTGCAGGTCGCCTATGCGATCGGCGTCGCGCGGCCCGTTTCGGTGTTTGTGGACACCTTCGGCACGGGGAAACTGCCCGACGACGAGATCGCGGAGATCGTGAAAAAAGAATTTGACCTGCGGCCCGCGGCGATCATCAAGAAACTCGGTCTGCGCAGTCCCATCTACGGGCAGACGGCCTCCTACGGCCATTTCGGCCGCGACAGCTACCCGTGGGAACAGACGGACAGAGGGGATCTGGGGAAGTATTTGAATTAAAAATTAAAAATTATAAATTGAGGCGGGGCCTCCGCTCATTCTGAGGGAGCGTAAGCGACCGAAGAATCCCATTAGACTTACGGACTTCCGTCGGTTTTATGGGATCCTTCGCTACGCTCAGGATGAGCGGGTGGGGCGGCGTCATGCTGAGAAGGAGAGCGGAACGAAGTCTACGGGGGTAGTACCGAAGCATCTGCCGCATACTTTACGGACATTCGCCGCGAGATTCTTCGGGTTAGGTCTTTATGACTTCGTTCTGCGTCCGTTTCTCAGAATGACGCGGCGGGTTAGGTCTTGTCCTCTCGTCCTACTCTGTTTCTCAGAATGACGCGGCGGGTTAGGTCCCGTCCTCTCGTCCTACTCCGTTTCTCAGAATGACGCGGCGGGTTAGGTCTTGTCCTCTCGTCCTGCTCACTCTCAGAATGACGCGGCGGGTTAGGCCTTGTCCTCTCGTCCTGCTCACTCTCAGAATGACGCGGGGCCGCATGCTCCCGTGCGTTTTATGGGATCCTTCGCTACGCTCAGGGTGAGCGGCGGGGGATGAGTTGATCGAAATCGTAACATAAGTTGCATTTTTTGGGAAATTTCGTATGAAAAATACTGCATCCAAACGTCTATACAGTGCGGCCCGAGAGGCCGCTTTGATTTCCGTTGGGGTCGCGCTCATCACTGTGTGCGCGTGGATCTCTCTGCCCATCGGAGAGGTCCCCTTCACCCTGCAGACCTTTGCAATTGCGGCGGTCGGAGGACTATTGGGTGTGAGGAGGGGAACGGCGGCGGTTGCCGTCTACGTCCTCATGGGGCTTGTCGGGATCCCCGTGTTTGCGGGGTTCAAGGCGGGAGCGGCGGCGCTTTTCGGCGCGACGGGCGGTTACATTCTCGGCTTCGTGTTTGCGGCTCTCATTCCCGCAGCAGCGAAGCATATACCCGTCAAAAATAGATGGCTGAGATGCGGCATGCTGTATTTGGCCATGATCTTGGGACTCGCCGTGTGTTATTTCTTTGGAACTGTCTGGTTCCTCACTGTCTACAACCGTGCCACGGCGGATGAGATGGGCGTGGCGTCGGCCCTCATGCTCTGCGTGGTTCCCTACATTCTGCCTGACCTCATAAAACTGGCCGTTGCGGCATTCCTGACAGTAAAAATTGAAAGATATGTTTGAAAAAAGAGCGTTGCCGATGCGGCAGCGCTCTTTTCCGAATAGGGCTTAGTCGTGGTCCATGACCCAGTAGCCGCCTTCGTGCTGGAGAGGCGGGAAGGTCGTGCCCTTTTCGAGATAGGTCTTTTCGTCGTCATGACTTTGTCCGTTCTTGTCGTACGCCTTGTAGTTGCAGGACATGGGAACGGTTTCGCCCGATCTGAACTTCTGCATAGAATACCTCCTGAGAATAGATTGCGCGGAGAAATGAGAGTTATGCGAGGGAGAGGGAATTAAATTAAAAATTAAAAATTGAGCGCGAGGAGGGGGCGGGAACGGCAGCGTTCTGAATAGCGTCATCCTGAGCGTAGTCGAAGGATCACCGCAGCAATAATAAGGTGATGGTTCGACTTCGCTCACCATGACGTGATCAGAATGACGCGGCTGGAGTGCGGACGCGCTCGGGCTCCTCAAGGAGGGGGCGGCGCTCAATATGTTTTTTTGGTGAAAATTCAAAAGGGCGGGCGGAAAAGTTGACGGTAATTATATAATATGGTATAATACCCGGGATAAGCGTAAATTCCTTGGAGTTTGCGCCCTTTTATTCGGTTTAACGTTGTTTGGAGGTGATCGTTTGCTCAAAACACTTGCAAAATGTATCAGGGAGTTTAAGCTCGTTTCCATTCTTTCTCCTATCTTCGTCACGTTCGAGGTCATTCTCGAATGTCTTATTCCCTTCGTCATCACCCTTCTCGGCGAGGCGATCGAGAGCGGTGCGGGACTGTGGGCGAGCGGCGACGTGACCCTGAAAACGCTCGGCGTCGGCCAATATGCCTTAATCTTGGTCGGCATGGCAATTTTGTCGCTGATCTGCGGCGCGGCCGCCGGTGCGGTCTGCGCCAAGGCTTCCTGCGGATTCGCCAAGAATGTGCGGCAGGATCTTTACTACAAGATCCAGGAGTTTTCCTTCGAGAACATCGATAAGTTCTCCACGCCCTCCCTCGTCACCCGCATGACGACGGATATCATGAACGTGCAGATGGCATTCATGATGATCATCCGCGTGGCCGTCAGAAGCCCCATGATGATGATCTTCTCCGTCGTGATGGCGTTTGTGATGGGCGGAAACCTCGCATGGATCTTTATCGGCGTCATCTTCCCGCTTGCGGGGATCCTCTTCTTCATCATGTGGAGGACGATGCCCCTCTTCCGCCGCGTCTTTAAAAAGTACGATAACTTGAATGAATCGGTGCAGGAGAATATTTCGGGCATCCGCGTCGTGAAGTCGTACGTCCGCGAGGACTACGAAAAGGAGAAGTTCGATCGCGCCGCCACCGACGTCCAAAAGGATTTCACCAAGGCGGAGCGCATCTTGGCGTGGAACAACCCCGTCATGCAGCTCTTCTTCTACGGCGTCCTCTCGACCGTGCTCTTCTTGGGCTCCTATCTCATTCTCAAGGAAACGAATGTGGCGCAGGTCCTTGCCGAAACGGGCTCGCCGCTCACGGTTTGGTCGGTGTCCCAGCTCGTCGTCTACGGCATGCAGATCTTGTCCTCGCTCATGATGTTCTCCATGGTCTTTGCGATGATCACAATGTCCATTGAGAGCGCGAGGCGTATCTGCGAGATCTTGAATGAAGAATCCACCCTGCATTCCCCCGAGAATGCGCTCACCGAAGTCGCGGACGGCTCCATCGACTTTGACGACGTTTCCTTTAAATATTCCGCTACGGCCGAAAAGAACGTGCTCGAGGATATCGATCTCCACATCAGATCGGGGGAAACGATCGGCATTATCGGCGGCACGGGTTCCTCGAAAACTTCCCTCGTGAACCTCATCTCCCGTCTTTATGACGTGACGGAGGGGAGCGTCAAGGTGGGAGGTCACGACGTGAGAGAGTACGACCTCGAGGCGCTCCGCAATCAAGTCGCCGTTGTTCTGCAGAAGAATGTGCTCTTCTCGGGCACCATTAAGGAGAACCTGCGCTGGGGGAATCCCGACGCCACGGACGAGGAGATGGAGGAGGCCTGCCGCCTCGCACAGGCAGATGAGTTCATCCAGACCTTCCCCAAAAAGTACGATACATACATTGAGCAGGGGGGCACCAACGTTTCGGGCGGACAGAAACAGCGTCTTTGCATTGCCCGCGCCCTCCTGAAAAGGCCCAAGATCTTGATCTTGGACGACTCGACGTCCGCCGTCGATACGCACACGGACGCGCTCATCCGCAAGGCCTTTAAGGACTTTATTCCCACAACGACGAAGATCATCATTGCCCAGCGCACCTCCTCCGTCGAGGACGCCGACCGCATCATCATCATGGACAATGGCCATATCGACGCCGTCGGCACCCATGAGGAGCTTCTCGGGACGAATGCCATCTACACCGAGGTCTACACGACGCAGAACAAGGGCGGCAAGGCCGTTTCGTCGTTCGGGGAGATGGGGGAGCCCACCCCCCTACCCCCCTCCGACGGAGGGGGCATGAATGAGGGCTCCAATGGAGGGGGCGAGAACCCCTCAGTCACCTGCGGTGACAGCTCCCCTATGAGGGGAGCCGAGAGTTCCGCTGATGGTGACAGCTCCCCTGAGAGGGGAGCCGAGAGTTCCGCCGAGGAGGAAGGAGGTGAGGAAAATGCCTAACATGAGAATGAAGGGCGGGCCGAGAGCCTCCGCGCCCAAGGGAACATTCAAGCGGATCCTCAAATCCGTCTATCACTTCTATCCGAGGATGCTCGTCATCGCGCTCGTCCTCATCGTCTGCAACGCCGTCATCTCTTCGCTCCCGTCCATCTTCATGCAGAGGATCTTCACGGTGGTGGAAGAGGCGTTGACATACGCAAAGACGACCGCGACCGACGCCGCCGGGGCCGTCCACCCCGAGCTCATCCAAGGGATCGACTTTTGGTCGCTCTACGGCAGGGAAATCTGCGTGTTCATGTTCACTCTTATCGGACTGTATGTCGTTTCCCTCGTCGCGGGGGCGATCGATAAACAGCTCATGGCGATCCTCACGCAGGGCTATCTCAAGAACATGCGCGAGGCAATGTTCAACCGCATGCAGGAGCTCCCCGTCAAGTATTTCGATACGCACAGCCACGGCGATATCATGAGTTACTACACCAACGATATTGATACGCTTCGCCAGCTCATTTCGCAGTCGTTGCCGCAGCTGTTGACGTCCGGGATCATGGTGCTCACGCTGTTTTTCATCATGATCTGGTACAGCGTCTATCTCACCCTCATTGTGCTCGGCTGCGTCGTGCTCATTCTCTTTGTGACGAAGGTCGTCGGCGGGGGAGCGGGCAGGTTCTTCCTCGGGCAGCAGAGGGCTGTCGCGCAGACGGAGGGCTTTATTGAGGAGATGATGAACGGCCAAAAGGTCGTCAAGGTGTTCTGCCATGAAGAGGCCGCCAAGGCCGACTTCGACAAGGTCAACGGGAACCTCTGCGACCAGTCCACCAAGGCCAACACCTACGCCAACATGCTCATGCCCATCTTGGGGAATATCGGCCATGTGCTCTACGTCATCATTGCGGTCGTCGGAGCCGTGTTCATCATCGGCAAAACCCAAAATTGGGGGATCGGCGTGTATGCCGACGCCGCGCTCAAGGTGTTCGACGTCGCGCTCATCGTTTCCTTCCTGCAGATGACGCGGCAGTTCTCCAACAATATCAACCAAGTTTCCAACCAGGTGAACTCCGTCGTCATGGGGCTTGCGGGCGCGGCCCGTATCTTCGCCCTCATTGACGAAAGGCCCGAGGAGGACGAGGGATATGTGACCCTCGTCAACGCCAAGGAGAACCCCGACGGGACGCTCAGCGAGTGCGAGGAGCGCACGGGCGTTTGGGCATGGCGGCACCCCCACAAGGAGGACGGCACCGTCACCTATACCAAGCTCGAGGGGGATATCCGCATGTTCAATGTTGACTTCGGCTACGACCCCGAAAAGATCGTCCTGCACGACATTTCCCTCTATGCAAAACCCGGGCAGAAAGTGGCCTTTGTCGGCGCAACGGGCGCGGGCAAGACGACGATCACCAACCTTCTCACCCGCTTCTACGACATTGCGGACGGGAAGATCCGCTACGACGGGATCAACGTCAATAAAATTAAGAAGGGGGAACTCCGCCGCGCGATCGGCATGGTTTTGCAGGACACCAACCTCTTCACGGGAACTGTCATGGACAACATTCGCTACGGCAAGCTCGACGCCACGGACGAGGACTGCATTGCGGCGGCCAAACTTGCGGGCGCGGACGACTTCATCCAGAGGCTTCCCGAGGGCTATCAGACGATGCTCCACCAGAACGGGGCGAACCTCTCGCAGGGGCAGAGGCAGCTCCTCTCCATTGCGAGGGCGGCCGTTGCGGACCCGCCCGTCATGATCCTGGACGAGGCGACTTCCTCCATCGATACGCGCACCGAGGCGATTGTCCAGCGGGGCATGGATAAGCTGATGGAGGGCAGAACGGTATTCGTCATTGCGCACAGGCTCTCGACGGTCAAGAATTCCAACGCCATCATGGTGCTGGAAAAGGGACGGATCATCGAGCGCGGCACGCATGAACAGCTCATCGAACAGAAGGGAAAATATTACCAGCTCTACACGGGCGCATTTGAGCTGGAATGAGGTTGAAAATTCAAAAAATCGGCACATATGTGCCGATTTTTTGATTGTGCCCCCGCGCTCATCCTGAGCGCAGCGAAGGATCCCGTTGAACGCACGGAAGCCTGTAGCGGCGTCATGCTGAGAAGGGGAGCGGAACGTAGTTTTATGAAGGTTGTACCGAAGCATCTCGCCGCAGGCTTTACGGATTTTCGCCGCGAGATTCTTCGGGTTAGGTCCCGTCCTCTCGTCCTGCTCCGTTTCTCAGAATGACGCGGCGGGTTTGGTCGTCGGACTTCATTCTTTCTCCGTTTCTCAGAATGACGCGGCGGGTTAGGTTCCGTCCTCTCGCCCTGTTCCGTTTCTCAGAATGGCGCGGGGCGGGTATTGACAAGAGGCGGGGCGGTGGTATACAATAATAGTATGAATCGACTTGATCCACGCGAAAAGAGCGGGGCCGTGCTGTGCGGCGTCGGGCTCCTCTGCAATCTCCTCCTCTCGGCGGGCAAGATCGCGGCGGGGCTCCTCTTCGGCTTCGTTTCCGTCACCGCAGACGGCTTCAACAACCTAAGCGACTGCGGCAGCGGCATTGTTGCCCTCGTTTCCTTCTTCATCGTCGCAAAGCCCGCCGATAAGGAACATCCCTACGGTCACCGCCGTGCGGAATACATTGCCTCAATGATCACGGGGCTCATTGTGCTCATTCTGGCGGCGGAGCTCCTCCGCGGCTCCATTGTAAGCATTGCAGAGGGGAGAGGGTCAGAGATCTCTCCTGTCATCTATATCATTCTCGGTGTGTCCATTCTTGTGAAGGCGGGCATGTCTTTGCTGTACCGCATGGGGGCGAAGCGGGCGGATTCGGACACCCTGCGGGCGGCGTCGATCGACAGCCTCTGCGACTGCCTTGCAACGCTCGCCGTCATTGCGGGAGCCGCGCTCTCGGAACTCTTTGCCGCCGCGGACGGCATTGCGGGCATTGCGGTTTCTCTCTTCATTGTGTGGCAGGGGGCGAAAATTCTCCTCGAGGCCGTGTCGAAATTGCTCGGGCGGGCTCCCGACCCTGCGCTTTCCCAAAAAATCATGGAAATGAGCCTCAATACGGAGGGTGTGCTGGGCGTGCACGACCTCAAAATTTACACCTACGGCAAGGGAGTGTTCTTCGCCACGCTCCATGTGGAGATGGACGCAAGCGCATCCATGCTCGACGCCCATACCGTCATTGACGGGCTGGAGATGCGGGTCAAGAAGGAAACGGGAGTTTCCCTCACCGTCCACCTCGACCCCGTGGACCTCACCAACCGTGAGGAGTCGAGCTTGAAGCTCAAGATCTGGGAGAGAGCGCGGGAGATCGCCGACGGGGCGGAAATGCACGATTTTCGGCTGATCCCCAACAGCAACAAGGTGGAATTTGACGTCGGCGTGCCCTATGGCTGCAAATTGACGGACGGGGAAATTTTGGAGGAGCTCATCGGCATTGTGAATTCCTTCGGCGACTTTGAACCCATTATCAATATCGAAAGAGAGTGAAGGGGGCAGACGGAGCGACTACCGGGTGGCGGCTGTGGGAGAGTTGTAGAACTGTCCCCGCCGCGTCATTCTGAGAACGCGAGAAAGAACGAAGTCATAAGGAGTTGACCCGAAGAATCTCGCGGCGAATATCCGTAAAGCATGCGGCGAGATGCTTCGGTAGGGCCCTCGCAGACTGCGTTGTGCTCTTGTTCTCAGCATGACGCCGCCATGAAGTCCGTAAAACATGCGGCGAGATGCTTCGGTAGAGCCCTCGCAGACTGCGTTGTGTTCTCGTTCTCAGCATGACGCCGCCCCTACCTCCCTCCCGCGGTGGGGTCAGAATGAGCGGGGACTACGGGGAGCGGAGGGTGGATTTGATGACGGAAATGATACGGTCGGTGCCGCTCGTGACGGCGCTTTTTTGTAGGGCGGCGCGGAGGGAAGAGTCGTTGAGGGCGGAAAAGAGGGCGGCGGGAAGTCCGTCGAGCTCCGTTTCGCTCAGCCTGTGCACAAGGCCTTGCCGCTCAAAATAGAGGGCGTTTTCGATCTGGTCCCCCCGCGAGGCATGGGCGAGAGGGACGAGCACGGCGGGTTTCTTCAATGCCAAAATTTCAAACACCGTGTTGCTTCCCGCACGGGACAAAACGACGTCCGCCGCCGAAAATGCCGCACCCATGTCGCGTTCATACTCGCGCTGAATGTACCCTTTTGGAGTTTCGTCTATTAAATTTCCCCTGCCGCAGAGGTGTAACACTTGCAGCCGTTCCAAGAGAGCGGGCAGGTTTTTTCTTACGGCTTCGTTGAGGGCTCTGCTCCCGCTGCCGCCGCCGAGGACGAGGAGCACGGGCCTTTGCTCCGAGAGGCCGAACTTGCGGAGGGAACGTTTTTTCTCCCCGTTGAAGATCTCCCGACGGATGGGGGAGCCGACGTATTTGCCGTTTTTGAACTTTTCGGCCGTTTCGGGAAAGGACGTCAGCACATATGCGCACTTTTTTGCAATGAGTTTGGTGCAGAGCCCGGGGGAGAGGTCGCTCTCGTGGGTGAGGACGGGGATATCGAGTTTATGGGCGGCCCACACGGCGGGGTAGCTCACATAGCCCCCCTTGGAAAAGACGAGATCGGGCTTTTCTCCCTTGATGATGGCGAGGGCAGTATGTTCGGCGCGGCGGAGCTCGATGGGAATTTTCAGATTTTTGAATGTCAAGGAGCGGCGCAGTTTGGGGCATTCGATCTCGAAGAACTCAAAGCCTGCGTCGGTCACGAGGGACTTTTCGATGCCGCCCGTGCCCATATATGTGATGCGGTGGGAGTACTTGAGGGCGTTCATGACGGCGAGATTGGGGACGACATGTCCCGCGCTCCCTCCGCCTGTGAAGAGAATATGTTTCATACCGTCAGTATATGAAAGTACTGCGGTTTTTTTTCATGGGGAAAAGTGGGCGTGGGGGCGGGGCGGCGTCAGGCTGAGAACGGGAGTACAACGCAGTCTATGAAGGCTGAACCGAAACATCTCGCCGCATGCTTTACGGACATTCGCCGCGAGATTCTTCGGGTTAAGTCTTTATGACTTCGTTCTTGCTCCGTTTCTCAGAATGACGCGGCGGGAGGGAGTCCGTAAGTTTACGAGATCCGCTCGCTACGCTACTTCGCGCTATGCGCTCGTGCCGCGCTTAGACACGAATAGAATGCGCGCGGGGCGGGATGAGGGCGGGGGCTGTATTCCTGCCCCGCTGTTCTCGATTACGTCACCCTGAGCAACGTCGAAGGGTCACCGCATTATTATAATAAGGTGATGGTTCGACTGCGCTCACCATGACGTGATTGGAATGCCTGCGCGGGGCACCATGACGTGATCAAAATGCCGCCGTTGGTTTAATGGGATGCTTGCGCTTCCTCAGAATGAGCGGGGGCGGCGCATCGTAGATGCGCCGCCCACAGACTGTACCATATTCTCGGGTTCCACAATATTCATATGTACTATCGTGCAAATAAATATAAACTATAGTTTAAACTCAGCTGTTGATGTTCTTCTGTTTCTCGTTGACGACGGGGGCGGTGTAGAGGTCCGAGTCGGGGAACGCAAAGACGGGTGCGCCGCTCTCATCATACGTTACGGGCATGACGTGGGCGTGGCGGTTGTGGTCGTTCAAGGGGTCGCCAACGATTTTTTCATAGTTGCGGAAGTGGAGCATGCACAGCATTTCTCCCTCGTCGCCCTCCACAAAGCAGTTGTGGCCGGGGCCGTAGATCTTGCGCTTTTCGTCCGTCTTGAACACGGGATACCGTTCCTTCCGCCATGAACGGGGATCCATGAGGTCGTCGTTCTCGTCGGCGCGGAGCATACCCATACAGTAGCAGGCTCCCGTTGCGCTGGCGGAATAGGTCACATAGATCTTCCCCTCGTGCTTCAGAACGGCGGGGCCCTCGTTCACCCAAAAGCCGCCCTGCCGCTCCCAATCGTAGTCGGGCGTGGTGAGAAGCACATGGAAGGTCTTGAGCTTGGTCGGCGTCAGAAGTTCGGCGATGTAGAGGTTGGAGATCGCGGGCTTTGCCTCCTCGGTGCCCGATTTCTGCGCCCAAATGGCGTACCACTTGCCGCGGTGTTCAAACACCGTCGTGTCGAGCGAGAAATCGGTGAAGGGGTACTTGTCGCCGTCCGCGGCCTGCAGCATGCCGCCCTCCTCCCATTCATCCTTCATGGGGTCGTTTCCCTTGCAGATGAGGGCGTAGGGACGGATCCTCCACTTGCCGGGCTTGTGCCCCGCGGCGAAGTAGATGACCCATTTCCCCATAATATAGTGAATTTCGGGCGCCCAGATATGGCAGGCGAGTTCGCCCAGCGGGTGTTTCTTCCACAGGATACGGGCGGGCGCCGAGGGGATCTTGTTGATGGAATCGGCGCATCTGATCTCGATACGGTCGTATTCGGGAACGGTGGCGGTGAAGTAGTACTTCCCATCGTTTTTGATGAGATAGGGGTCTGCCCTCTGCATGACGAGAGGGGAAGGATAGTTGGCCATAAATTTCATTCTCCCTTTGGATCGCCGCCGATGAGGGCGGCAGTATTTTTAAGATTTGTTTTTCTTTTTGTCGTGCGGCAGGAGCGCGAAGTATGCCCCGATGATGACGAGCGCAAGCACGCTCAAAATCACAATGAGGGCGATGCGGAATGCGTCCGATTCGCCGCGGTCGATCATCTCTTCGGTGAGCGTCTGCGAATAGACCTTGCCGTTTTCATCCGTGTAGCGGGCGGTGAAGGAGCCGTCCTCATTGGTGTAGAGCCGCACTTCCGTGCCCGCCGCGAGTGTCTTTTCGCTCCCGTTTTCATCGGTGAAGGAAACGTCCTCCTTGAGTTTGACGATCTCGAAGCGTGCGCTCTCCCCGCGCGAGGGGTCTGCATCGGTCAAGAAGGAGAGGGGAACATATCCGCGCAGGACTTCCCGCGTTGCCGTTTCCGCCTCCACATAGGCAAAGTCGTAGCCGAGGTCGGGCTCCTGCGCCCTGTCGCCGTCGGGGCAGACCGCATAGAGGACCTTGACCTTCGTCCCGCGGGGCAGCGTCTTAGCACGGGCGTCGGCAATGCAGGGATAGTTGTAGAGATCGCATCGGCTGGAGAGATATTTCTCCTCCGCGCGTTCGGTCTTGGAGATCTCGGCCTCTGTGCACTGTTCCCCGCGGAAAAGACGGATATCGTATTCCCTGTCATGGTAGAGCGCAACGAGGCGGAAGGGACCCTGTTCTGCAAGGAGCACGCCGCGGGCCTCCTCCGCCGTCCTCGAATAGGAGGTGAAGGGGAAATACTGCGTTTCCTCTCCGAGCGTCGAGAGATCCACCTGAATACCGACAGCGCCCTTTTCGACGTCGGTATAGTTGACTTCCTCGGGGGCGTGCACCCGCCCGATCTCCTCAAATACGCCCGTCGCGTCGATGGTTCTGAGCGTCGGGAAGCCGAGCGTGCCCTCCTCCGTTTTCACGATAAAGTTGCCGAAGTTGAAGTAGACGGCGTCGTCCTCGAACCCCAGCGCAAAGGAGAGGGGAGGGATCGCCGCCCCATCCTTGCTGTAGACGAAATCCTTTCCGTCGATCGAGGCGAGGGGGGACCCGTTTTGATAGAGCGTATTTCCGCACAGGCAGTAGAGGGCCCCTTCAAAGTCCGCACGCACGGAGGAAAAACCTGCGGGAAGGATAGTTTCCATCCGTTCCCCCTGCGCGAGGGTCTTTTCGGCAAAGTTCTCTTCGGTATATTTGAACACGGAGCCGTCGGTGAGGACGACGTAGAGGTTTCCGTAGAGGTCGTTCGTGAGGGCGGCGGGGGCGTTTTGGCCGGGGGTGGCGCGGATGTGGGAACCCTCGAGGGAATATGTCCCCTCCGCATCTGCCCCGATCACGCCGTAGCCGAAGCCGATGGTCACAAAATAGCACTTTCCGTAAAGACAGCAGAGCCCCGAAACGGCATATCCGTCGTCATAGCTGAACACGCATTCATAGCTCTTCATGCGGTTGTTCCACGCATAGACGTACACCGTCGATTCGGAGGAAGCGGCGATGATCTCCCCGTCCGTCGCGGCATGCGTCGGCACATAGGAGAGGGGAAGAACGGAGCGGACGCCCTCTGCAATGCTGTAGATGGAGAGGCGGCGGTTTGCGCTGTCGGCCGTGACGAAGAGATTGCCCGCCCGCACGCTGTCCTGTGCGCCTGAGAGGCGGTTTACGGAGTCGGAGGCGGAGGAAATTTCATAGTCCGTTTTCTCGACGCCTTCGAGGGAGTATTCCATCACGGCGTTGCCCTTGACGGCGTACAGCTTTCCCCCGAATGAGGTCAACGCCCCGTATCCGTCGCCCTCGAAGAGAAGGGTTTCTTCCCCTGTTGTAAGATCGTAAGCGTAGAGGCCGTTGTTGGAAGATATGCCGTTCACGGAAAAATATAAGATCCCATCGACTGCGCAAGCGGAAGCAACGCCGTTGACATCGGACTGAAGTGCCGAAGAGGCGAGGGGGCTGTATTTGTTTCCGCTGTAAGAATAGCTGTCAATGTGTTTTTCTACGACTGTATAGAGCACGCCGTTGTCGTAGGTGAGAAGAGGTGTGTTTTTGAAAAGATTACTTGCGAACTGCTTGGAAGTGGAAGGAGCCGACAAAGAAGCTGTGTAATAAGTCGTGCCTGCATCTGCTACGGTGACCTCAAAAAGAACATTGTCGGCAATATAAAAGGTCGTAAGAGGAGCAAGCGAGTTTCCTGTTGTCAGATTATCGAGGTCGGAAATGTTCAGTTGATAGAAACCGAGAGCTGTGTCTGAAAAGTACAAATTCCCCTCATCGGAAAATTGAATTTTAGATATATTGGCCTGGTTGTGGTCAGGACCGTGCCTGTAGGTATGGTACGTCGCTTGACCGTCGGTGCGGTCGTAGACGTAGAGCGTGTCCTGCTCCGCCACGGCGATATACCGCTCGCAGACGGCGATGTCCACGGGCGATTCGAGTTCAAGATATTGCTCATAGCTCGTCGGGAGGAAGAGCTGTGAGTTTTCAGACGTGAGGGAAATTTCCGTGCTCCCCTCGGCCGCCGTATTCGGTTGTTCTTGGGCGAGGGCGGAAATTCCGTCCGCAAAGAGCCCTGCGGCTGTCAGTGCAATGGCCGCGGCGAGGACTGTGCCCGTCAACTTTTGTTTGAACATGTCCCTATTATATCACGCGCGCGCGGAAAATGCAAATTTTTACAGAGGATTCAACAGAAAAAGTCGTGAGTTTGATAAGGGTGGGGGAGAAGGGGGCCCGCGGCGTCATGCTGAGAAGGGGAGTATAACGCAGTTTATGGAAGTTGTACCGAAGCATCTCGCCGCATGGAAAACGCCCCGCGAGATTCTTCGGGTCAAGTCCCGCCCTTTCGTCCTACTATCGTTCTCAGAATGACGCGGGGCCGCCGCATGGTGTCCGTGTACTCCCCGCGAGATTCTTCGGGTCAAGTCCCGCCCTTTCGTCCTACTATCGTTCTCAGAATGACGCGGGGCCGCCGCAGGGTGTCCGTATACTCCCCGCGAGATTCTTCGGGTCAGTTCGTCGGACTTCGTTCATGGTCCGTTTCTCAGAATGACGCGGGGCAGGGTGACGCTATTAGGAATGGCGGGACAGGACGACAAGGCGGGAGAGGGGATAAAAAAATTCAAAAAAAAGTGGCATATTGGCCCCCGATTGTCAAAATTATGTGCTATGATAAATGCGAACAAACGTTCGGAAACATGAGGACGGCAGTCGCTTCGGGCTGTCGGAAAGGAGTAAAGACATTGAAGTACGACTATGTGAAGGCGATATTGTACGCCTATCCCACGATGGATGAGATCGGCGAGGCGGTGGGGGCGGCGGCAGACAACAAGGCCCTGCTCTCCTATCGGGATCCCCGCTCCACCGAGGACGTCGCCGTCGATATTATGAAGGAGATCGCCGCGAAGAGGGCGCTCAAGGAGCTCTGCGGCATTGTGGACGAGCTCCTCAAAAATTGCTCGGCGGAGGAACTCTATCTCCTCGAATATAAGTACTTCCGCAGAAAGAAATTTTTGAAGGAGGCCGTCCCTCTCCTCTGCGCACGGCGGACCTATTTCCGAAAACAAGACCGCCTCCTCAAAAAGGCGGCGGACTACATAGAGAGGGGCGGCTGGACGCAGGAGAGATTTTTAGAGGAAACAAACGGGCTGTTCTCCCGCGTGGTGGAGGCCATTGCGCGCGGGGCGGAACGGTCGGTGCGGGCGGACGGAAAGCTCCGTCACTCCTCTTCCTGATCGTCGGGCGGCGGCGTTCTCTTTCCCTTGATGACGAACACGGCGACGGCGACTGCGGCGGCGCAGGCGATACAGATGACGGCGATGACGGCGGCATTCGGGTTCCCCGCGGGGGGCGTTTCCCCCGTGCCTCCCCCCTGTGCGGAGGCGTCGATGGAGGCCATATACTCACTGTAATCGGTGTTCAGATCGAACACGGCCTCGCTCTCTGCGGAGATATAGTCAAACGTGCCGTCGGAGAGAACGTAGTAATAGAGCTTCGCGCCGTCGTAGCGCAGGCCGTAGTAGACAAAGGTCTTTTCGACGCTCGAGAAGGACCCGCCGAGGGAGCCCGTGCCCTCGGGGAGGGAATAGGAGAGGGTGATCTGCTTTTTGAGATAGGGGCGGGCGGGCACATAGTCCACGGGAATGATGTCCTCCGTCCTGCAATAGCCCGTGACCTTTTTGTAGGGGGCTTCGTCGACGAGATATTCCACGCGGCAGTACTTTTCGCCCTCGCCCAAGATCTTTACATAGTAGGTCTTGGGCAGGAGAAAGACGCGGGAGCTCTCCGACTCTCCTGCATAGAACCAGACGTCGCCGTCGGGAACGTAGGCATACTGTTCCCCTGCCGCCGCGGCAGAGAGGGGGGACGCAGCGCTTGGAAGAACGGGGAGAAGGGCGAGGAGGATCGTAAAAATCAGGAGGGAGATGAAATGTTTCATAGCCGCTATCATAGCGGAAGCGCGGACGTGTGAAAACATTTATTTTATCGAAAATGAACGAAATATTGCAAAAAATCCATGCCATCGAGCGGGAACAGAGGAAGCGGCGGGAGAGCGACGCCCTCGCCCGCTATAACGTCGGAAGGAAGAAGCACAAAAAGCAGATCGCCTTTCACAAATGTAAGAAGCGGAACCGCTGGGTGTTCGGCGGGAACCGTTCGGGCAAGACGGAATGCGGGGCGGTGGAGGCGGTGTGGATGGCGAGGGGAATTCATCCCTACCGAAAGAACAGGAAGAACGTGTTCGGCTGGGTCGTTTCGCTCACGTCGCAGGTGCAAAGGGACGTCGCACAGCAAAAAATTTTGCACTATCTCCGCCCCGACTGGATCGAGGAGATCGTCATGACGAGCGGAAGAAGGGATTCTCCCGCCGCGGGCGTCATCGACCAGATCCATGTGAAGAACGTGTTCGGCGGCATCTCCGTCATCGGATTCAAGAGCTGCGATCAGGGGCGGGAACGCTTTCAGGGGAGCTCGCTTGACTTCGTCTGGTTCGACGAGGAGCCCCCGCAGGATGTCTATGAGGAGTGCGTCATGCGCGTGCTCGACCGCAAGGGGGACATCTTCGGCACCATGACGCCCCTCAAGGGATTGACCTTTGTCTATGAGGAAATTTATTTAAATCGGCACAATAACCCTCAAATTTGGTACGAATTCATGGAGTGGGCGGACAACCCGTTTCTCTCCAAGCGGGAGATCGAGGCGCTCACGGAGGCCCTCGACGAAACGACGCTGCAATCCCGCCGCTACGGGAAATTCTGCACGCGGGAGGGGCTCGTCTATCCCGAGTTCGACGAGAGCGTCCACGTCATCGAGCCCTTTCCCGTTCCCAAGGAGTGGCAGGACACCATCTCCATCGACCCGGGGCTAAAAAATCCGCTCTCCGCCCACTGGTACTGCACCGATTTCGACGGCAATGTCTATGTCGTGGCGGAGCACTACGCGGCGGGGCAGGATGTGGACTTCCATGCGGAAAAAATCAAACATATATGCGATATTTTGGGGTGGAAGCGGGACGCAAAGGGGAGAATTTCCGCCCTCATCGACCCCGCTGCGGGACAGCGCACGCTCGCCTCCGCACAGTCTGTCTGTGAACTCTTTTACGAGCGGGGCATTCTCGCCGACATGCGGGTGGATAAGGATGTGTTTGCGGGGATCGCGCAGGTGAAGAGCTATCTCTCGCGCAGAAACGGCCTGCCCGATCTGTACATTTTTTCAAATTGCACCAATATGATCCGCGAATTCAAGGGATACTTTTGGGGAAACGACGAGTCGCCCGTCAAGCGCGACGACCATGCGATGGATGAACTCAGATACTATCTCATGTCCCGTCCCCGTCCCGCGGCGGCGGAGGAAACGAAGAGCGCGATCTCGCTCGACAAGGAAAGGCGCATCCGCAGCCTGAGGAGGAAAAGACATGCAGGAGGATAAGATCCGCGACGCCATTTTAAAGGTGGCGCTCGGCTTCACGGTGGAGGAGGTCACCGAGGAATACGACGCAAAGGAGGGAGAATTACACCTCATCAAGCGCAAGGAAACGAAGAAGGATGTTCCGCCCGACCTCAAGGCCGTGAAGCTCCTCCTCGACGGCGATGTGGACTATTCTTCCCTCTCCGACGAACAGCTCGAAGAGGAAAAACAGCGACTTATACGCCAATTAAAGGACGAGGAGAAGTGAGAATATGAAACCCCTCAGTCACGCCAAGGGCGGCGTGACAGCTCCCCTGAGAGGGGAGCCGAGGGGCGGGGGTGGTGTGCCCCTGAGAGGGGAGCCGAGGGGCGCTCATGCCCCCCATCAGTCACGCAAGGACAGCGTGACAGCCTCCCCCCGATGGGGGGGGGGAGGCTTGCGAGCGGGGAAAAATCAAAACAAAAAAGGAGATTCAAATGGCAGAAAACAACAGGCAAAAAAAGACGGCTCAGCAGATTGAAGAAGAGAGAAAAAAGCAACTTATAGCGCAAATCAAGGAGGATTTTGAGGCGCGGAGAGAGGCGCGGCGGAGCATCGAGAAGAGCTGGGAGCTCAACATGAACTTCGTCAGCGGCAACCAATACTGCGACCTCTCTCCCACGGGGGAGATCGTGCAGGAGGACAAGGAATTCTATTGGCAGTCGAGGCGGTGTTTCAACCATATCGCCCCCACGATCGATACCCGTCTTGCACGTCTTGCCAAGGTCCGCCCGACGCTCGAAGTCAGGGCCTTTTCGGACAGCGAGGCCGATATCAAGACGGCGCGCCTCTCCTCCAATATCCTGAAGTCGGTGAAGAACAAACTTGACCTCGACGGCATCATCTCCCGCGCGTGTATTTGGTCGGAAACCTGCGGGACGGCCTTTTACAAGGTCATCTGGAATTTCAACGACGGCAACGTCATCGGCACGGACGAAACGGGGCATTCGCTCAAGGAGGGGGACGTCAATGTCATCGCCCTTTCACCCTTCGAGATCTATCCCGATTCCCTGACGGCGGAGAGCATGGACGAGGTGAAGTCCATCATCCACGCGAAGGCCGTGCCCGTTTCCGAGATCCGCGAGCGGTTCGGCGTGGAGCTTGCGGGAAGCGAGATCAAGGATTTCCCCCTCGTGCCCTTTTCACAGGCGGGAGGCTGGAAAAAGCCGACGGACAGTGCGGCGCACCCCGTTCTCGAGGACGCCGAGATCATTATCGAACGGTATACCCGCCCGACGGAAGCCTTTCCGGACGGACGGCTGGAAATAGTTGCGGGGGATACGCTTCTGTATGAAGGACCGCTTCCCTACCGCAACAAGGACAGAGGAGAGCGCACGTTTCCCTTCGTCAGGCAGACGTGCATTCCCTTGGCAGGGTCCTTTTTCGGGACCTGCGTCGTAGACCGCATGATCCCATTGCAGAGGGCGTACAACGCGGTGCGGAACCGCAAGCACGAATTTTTGAACCGCCTCTCTATGGGCGTCATTGCGGTGGAGGACGGCTCCGTGGACGCCGATGAACTGAGCGAGGAGGGCCTTTATCCCGGGAAGGTCCTCATCTATCGCCAAGGTTCTTCCGCCCCGACCTTCCTCGACTGCGGCAGCATGCCGAGCGAATTCCATGAGGAAGAGGAGCGCATCTCGGACGAGTTTGTCCTCGTTTCGGGCATGAGCGAGATCTCCCGCAACTCTGCAAATCCCACCCACGTCACGTCGGGCGTCGGCTTGCAGATCCTCCTCGACCAGGACCAAAACCGCATGCAGATGAGTATCGAGAGCGTGGAGCGGGCGATCAAGGAAGCAGGCAAACAGATTCTGCACCTGTATAAACAGTTCGCCTCCGCGGGAAGGATCCTTCGCATGACGGGAACGGGCGGGAATACCGAGCTCTTCTGGTTTTCATCGAGCGATATCTCGGCCGACGACGTACAGTTCGGCACGGGATATGAGAGGACGTCCGAGGAAATGCGGGAAGAAATTATAAAACTTCTCGATCTCGGGCTTCTGCAAAACAAGGAGGGCGCGCTCGACGATGAGATGCGCAACAGGGTACTCGAGGCCCTCGGTTACGGATCGTTTGAGAGCGCGAGGGATATCTCCTCCCTTCACCTCAAAAAGGCGGAGAGGGAGAACCTCATTCTGGCGCAGCGCGATGTTGAGGCGGATGTGTACGACGATCATGAACTGCACATTGCAGAGCACATGCGCTACCTGCTTTCGGGCGGGGAAGAAAATCAAGCGGTGAAGGAGAGGGTTCTGCGCCACATCCGTTCCCACCGCAAAGGAGCATGACATGGAAGAGGAAAACGGAAAACAGGAATCCCAAGGGGAGCAAAAAGAGGAGCTCCTCGCGGGAAAATTCAAGAGCGTTGACGCCCTCGTGCGCGCGTACGGGGAGCTCGAAGCGGAATTTACCCGCCGCAGTCAACGCCTCAGAGCTCTCGAGGATGAGAGAAAAGGGGAAGGGGAGGGTGCGCACCCTGTCATGGACGGCGAAGCGCTCTATGACGCCGTCACAAAAAACGAGAGCGTACGGGCACGCGTTCTCGGAGAGTACCTCGACTCTTTGAAGGGAGTGCCCTTGCTTGCGGGGTCGGGTGCGGGCGTTACGGCGCCCGCAGTTACCCCCAAGACCATCTCGGAAGCGAGTGCGCTCGCGCTCGGCTACTTCAAAAATCAGAAATCATAGGAGAAATCATTTATGTCCATCAACTTAAACAATGCAGATAAGGCGCTCAAGGACTATTACCTCACCGCCATTTCCGATCAGCTCAAAATGGGCGTGAGTCCCTTCTACGCCCGCATCCGTCAGACGGCAACGGACGTCTGGGGCAAGGATGTCAAGAAGGTCGTGTGCATCGGGCTCAACGGCGGCATCTCTGCGACCTCGGAGGATGGGACCCTTCCCACCGCGCAGAGCAACCGCTATGTCCAGCTCACCGCCACCCTCAAGAACCTCTTCGGCACCATCGAGATCACCGATAAGGCGCTCCGCGCCTCCGCCTCCAATGAGGGCGCATTCGTCAATCTCCTCGACGACGCCATGCAGCGGCTCGTCAAGAGCGCGTCCTTCAACTTCTCGCGCATGCTCTTCGGCGACGGCAGCGGGCTTCTCGGCGTCATTTCGAGCGGCAGCGGGACGAGCTATGTCGTCTCCGACGTTCAGAACTTCGAGCCCGGCATGCTCCTTGACATCTACAACGGCTCGGGAAGCGTCCATGCGCGCTCCATCAGCGTAGAGGGGGTCGACTTTGACAACGACACCATCGTGCTCTCCACGACCATCTCCTCGCCCGAGGGGTACAAGCTGTACTTGCATGACTCCAAGAGCCTCGAGCTCACCGGGCTCAAGCTCCTCTTCTCCAAGGATCCCATCTACGGGATCTCGCGCAGCAGCTATCCCGCGCTCATTCCCTACATGGCGACCTGCGAGACGCTCACCGAGAATGACATTCAGAAGGCGATCGACAGAGTGGAGATGGGGACGGGCAACAAGATCAACCTGATCCTCTGCTCGGCAGGTGTGCGCCGCGCCATCTATGACATCCTCTCCAAGTACCGCCATACCGAATCGGTGGTGCTCGACGGAGGGTTCCGCGCCATCACCTTCAACGGCATTCCCATCGTTGCGGACAGGTTCTGCCCGAAGGGGACGATGTATCTGCTCAACACGGATGACTTCGCGCTCCATCAGCTCTGCGACTGGCAGTGGCTGGAAGGAGAGGATGGCTCCATCCTCAAGCAGGTACAGGGCAAGCCCGTCTTCTCCGCGACCCTCGTCAAGTACGCCGAGCTCATGTGCTATAACCCCGGCGGACAGGCGATGATCTCGGGCATCACAGAGAGTTGAGGTAGGATAGGATGACGGTTCAGGAAATTCTCTGCCTCGCAGCGTCCTGTCTCGATGACGATGGGCTCCGCAGCTCTCTCGAGGGGGGCGAGCTCACGGAAGAGGGAAAGGAACTCCTCGACTGCTACAATATCATCGAAAATGAGATCGCCACCGATTACTATCCCCTCAAGCGCTCGGAAGCGGTGAAGGCGGATGGGGGGATCATCCCCTATTCCGCGCTCACCGAGCCCGTCATCGACATCCTTGCCGTCATGGGCAGCGGGGGCAGTAAACTTCGGTTCCATTGCTATCCCGACCACGTCGCCGCAGAGGGCGGCGGGGATGTGACGGTGCTCTACACCTATTCGCCCGAGCGCAAACAGCTCAAGAGCGAGAGCGCATTCAAGGGAAAGGTCTCCGCCCGTCTCATGGCGTTCGGCGTCACGTCCGAATATCTCATCCGCAAGGGGAGATATGAGACCGCCAAGCTCTGGGCGGTGCGCTATCGCGATTGCCTCAAGGCGGCGGGCATCCTGCGCCATCCCCTGTCCGTCCGCTCGAGGAGGTGGGCATGAGATACGACAAGGCCGCTCTTCCCGTGCCCGCCAAGCAGGCATATGAACGGCTCACCCTCTCCCGCATGCGGGAGAGGGGACATCTCACCCTCCTGCACATGCGTCCCGAGGGGGAGATGCTCGTCTGCGGGGAGGGAATGGAGCTCGTGGAGACCCTTCCCACCTCCTGCGAGAAGCTGTTTGCGGTGGAGGGCGACCTCTACTGCTTCGAAACGGACACAAAATCGCTCTATGACGT
>CANQUY010000006.1 GCA_947627125.1 uncultured Clostridia bacterium | reverse complement strand
AGCGAGGCGACAAATTTGGCGAGAAAGTACTCCTCGGCCAACTCGACCGACTTCGTGAACGGTCTGCTCGGGGGGATCATCAACGTATGACGATCATCGACGGGAAACAGACTGCGGCGGAGATACGGCGGGAGCTCAGTTTCCGCGCTGCCGCATTCGAGCGGAAGAACGGCAGAAAGATCGGGCTCGGCGTCGTGCTCATCGGGAACGACCCCGCCTCCGAAGTCTATGTCCGCAACAAGGTCAAGGCCTGCGAAGAGGTCGGCATTTCTTCGCATGTGCTCCGATTGCCCGCAGAAATCTCCCAAGAGGAGGCCGAAAGGGCAGTGGAAGAGCTCGCGGGGGATCGTTCTGTCCATGGGATCCTCCTCCAGCTCCCTCTTCCGCGCCATCTTGACGAGAGAAAGATCCTTGCAAAGATCCCTGTGGAAAAGGACGTGGACGGTTTTTCGGAACAGAATATCGGCCTGCTCGCCCTGCACAGGGAGGGGACGGTGTCGTGCACCCCGCGCGGGATCATGGAACTTCTGAACCGCTACCATGTGGAAACGAGGGGGAAACATGCCGTCGTGGTCGGCAGGAGCAATATCGTGGGGCGGCCGATGGCCCTGCTCCTCCTCAATGCGGACGCGACGGTCACCGTTTGCCATTCCAAGACGCAGAATCTGAAAGAGATCTGCGCAGAAGCGGATATTTTGGTCGTGGCGATCGGAAGAGCGAAATATATTACGGCAGATATGGTCAAGGAAGGGGCCGTTGTCATCGACGTCGGAATGAACAGGGACGAAAAGGGGAAACTTTGCGGCGATGTGGACTTTGAAAACGTTGCGGAAAAGGTTTCCATGATCTCGCCCGTGCCCGGCGGCGTCGGTCCGATGACGATCGCAATGCTTCTCTCCAATACCGTGGATGCCGCGGAACGGACGGCTGTATGAACTTTAAGGAAAAATACAATGAGTATCTGAGTGCGGTGGAACAGGGGCTCGCGGAATATGCCGCCGCGATGCACTTTCTGCCGTCCGTTTTGACGGAAAGTATGCGCTATTCGCTCCTTGCGGGAGGGAAGCGCATCCGTCCCGTCCTTTTTTATGCCGCGCTCGACGCGTTGGGGCAGGATTATCTGCAGGAGAAGGAACTCGCCGTCGCCATCGAATGTATCCACACCTATTCGCTCATTCATGACGATCTTCCCGCGATGGATAACGACGATTTCCGCCGCGGAAAGCCCTCCAACCACAGAGTTTTCGGCGAAGCGTACGCCGTGCTCGCCGGGGATGCGCTTTTGAGCTACGCCTTCGATCTCCTTCTCAAGGCCGCCGCACGGGATCAAAAACACCTTATGGCGGCGCAGAGGCTTTCCCTTGCCGCAGGCGCGGAGGGAATGATCGCAGGGCAGTCGGCAGATCTGCTCTATTCGGGCAAGTCGGCAGGAGAGGAGGAACTTCTCTTCATCTATGAAAACAAGACGGGACGCCTGATCTCGGCGCCGCTCGAAATGGCGGCCGTTCTCGCCGACGGAAATGTGGAAGCGGCGGAAGCGTTTGGGAGAAATCTTGGCATCCTGTTTCAACTGACAGACGATATTTTAGACGAAAAGGGCACGGACGGACGCATGGGCAAGACCCTCGGCAAGGACAAAATCGAGGATAAACTCACTTGTATCAAGGTTTTCGGCATGCAAAAGGCCGAAATGCTTGCGGACGAGTACGTCCTCAAGTGCAGACAGGCGCTCGCGGATCTTACCGAACATACAGACTTTTTCGAGGGGATCGTTTCGCTTGTCAGAAACAGAGATCATTAAGTTATGGATAATTTTAAGAGCAGGGAGCTGAAAACTGCCTCCGTTGCGCAATTAAATCTACTCTGCGAGGAACTCAGGAGGACGATCTATCAAACCGTTTCGGTCTGCGGAGGGCACCTTTCCTCCAATTTGGGCGCCGTGGAGCTCACGGTCGCCCTTCACCGCGTCTTTGATTTCCCCGGGGATAAGATCGTCTTTGACGTCGGCCATCAGTGCTATACGCACAAGTTGCTCTCGGACCGTGCGGAAAAATTCCACACGCTGCGGAAAGAGGGCGGAATTTCGGGCTTTCCGAAGCGGGAAGAGAGCGTCTACGACTGCTACGACACGGGCCATGCGGGGACAGCGTTCTCCGCGGCGCTCGGCATCGGCAAGGCGCGCGACCTCAGCGGGGAAGATTTTCATGTGATCGCGCTCATCGGCGACGGTTCCTTTCAGAACGGGCTCATCTATGAGGCATTGAACAGTCTGAAGATCTTACATACGAAAGTCCTGATCATTTTGAACGACAACGGCATGTCCATCTCGCCGACGGTAGGCGGGGCGCATGAGGTATTGGAGGAACTGCGGCAGAGCGGCAAGCCGATGGAGGACGTCGCCCTGTTTGAGCGGTTCGGCCTCCGCTACATGGGGCCCGTCAACGGGAATTGCCTCGAAGAACTCCTTCCCACCCTCGAACAGGCAAAGGAGGCGGTGAAAGAGGAAACGGTGCTCCTGCACGTCGTCACACAGAAGGGGCGGGGCTATCCGTTTTGCGAGAATGCGCCCATGCAGACGCACGGCGTGGGACCGAGATCGGAGCAGAAGGAATATTCCGCCGCACTCGGCGATGAACTGTGCGCTCTGGCAGAAAAAGACGAAAAAATCGTCGCGATCACGGCCGCCATGACGGACAGTTTGGGACTTCGGACCTTCTTTGAAAGGTTCCCCGAACGTTCATTCGACGTCGGGATCTGCGAAGAGCATGCCTCCGTGCTTGCGGCTTCCCTCGGGGCGCAGGGATTCAAGCCATACTATGCGATCTACTCCACGTTTTTGCAGAGGGCGTTCGACGAGATCGTCCACGACGTGTGCGGGCAGGATCTTCCCGTGACCTTCTGTATCGACAGGGCGGGGGCGACGGGGGCGGACGGAGAAACCCATCAAGGCGTTTTCGATCTTTCCTATCTCTCCTTTATTCCGAATCTTGCGGTCGCGATCCCGAAAAATATTGCCGAATTCCGCCAAATGCTCCGCCTCAGCGCGGAATATGCCCATCCGCTCGCGATCCGCTATCCGCGTGCAGGGGAAGAGGGGGAATATAATTCCGTCGAAATCGGGAAATTTGAGGTTTTACATAGTACTATGTCTGACATAGTAATCATGGCAGCGGGGGAGAGGTGCATCACGCTTGCAAATCTCGTAAGGGGAGAACTGCAAAAAGAAGGGCTCGATTGCAGTATCGTGAATGCCCGCTTTTTGAAGCCGCTCGACGAGAGCCTCCTGCGTTCCCGCAGTGAAAAAATCATTGTCACGCTCGAGGACAACGCCAAAATCGGCGGTTTGGGCTCGGCCATTCTGAATTTTTACCGCAACAGCGGGAAAATCGTTCTTACGTTCGGCTACGAGGACTGTTTCCTGCCGCACGGCGAAGTCCCGTCCCTCATGGAGAAATACGGGCTCGGAAGGGAAAAAATCGTCGGAGAGATCCTGAAATATGCGCGCAGATAAGTTTTTTGCAGAAAAATTCGGCTCCCGCACCAAGGCGCAGCAGGCGCTTTTGCGGGGGCTTGTTTTGTGCCGCGGCGTGCCCGTTTCCCCCAAGGACGAAGTGGGCGGGGATGAGCCGTTTGAATTCCTCTCCGAGGAGATCTCCTTTGTTTCCAACGGTGGTTTTAAGCTCGAGCGGGGGCTTTCCTGCTTTCGGGTGAGCGTCGAGGGGGCCGTGGCGGCAGATCTCGGGTCGAGCAACGGGGGCTTTTGCGATTGCCTTTTGAAGCGGGGCGCAGGGAAAGTCTACTGCGTGGACGTGGGGAAGAGCCAGCTCGATAGCTCCCTCTGCGCCGATCCGCGCGTTATCGTCATGGATGAAACCAATGCCCGCTACCTTTCCCGCACCGATTTTCCCGAAAAAATCGACGTCGTTACGGCCGATCTCAGCTTCATTTCGCTCCGCCTTGTTCTGCCCGCAGTCCATGAGATCCTTGCGGAGGGCGGGAGGGCTTTCGTTCTCTTCAAGCCGCAGTTTGAATGTGAGGGGAAGGGGCTCGGCAAGAGCGGGATCCTTCCCGTGCATCTCCACAAAAAACTGCTGACGGACTTTTACGGGTTTGCCCGCGGGCTTGGATTTGCCGTCATGGACGCCGTCAACGCGCCGATCCGCCCCAAAAAGAACGTTGAGTATGTCATTTTTTTGGAAAAAGGCGGAAACTCCCTCTCTTTGGCCGAATTTTTGGGCCGTTGCGCCGATTTCGACCGCAATGCTTGATTGAATTTGATAAATTTTTTTTTGCATTTATGCAAAAATCTCTTGATTTTATGCGAAATTCGTCATATAATGTTAGACGGTATGAAAATAGGCATCTTCTATCACAAGACGCAGGCGAATGCCAATGACGCATGCCTGCTTCAAAATATTCTGCGCAGGGCGGGAGCCGATGCAGAGATCTTTGATACCGAGGATGCGATTTCTGGGGTGGACAGGCTGATCGTCCTCGGCGGGGACGGCACCGTTCTGAGGGCTGCCCGCCGCGCGGCCGAATTGAAGATCCCGCTCTTCGGTGTCAATTACGGCCACACGGGTTTTTTGACGGAATTTGAGAGGGGGGAACTCGACGGGGCCGCCGCGCTTGCGCTCTCTTCTGAGTGCGACAGGATCGAACGCGCCATGCTCGAGGTGGAGCTCAACGGGAACAGGACCGTTTGCCTCAACGAATGTTCGCTCATCCGCGGGGTTTCTGCGGAAGAGGAGAACAAAGTCGTCAAAATCTGTGTACAAATTGACGGGAGTAATGCGGGGGAGATTGTCGCCGACGGCGTCATTGTTGCCACGCCCACAGGTTCCACCGCCTATTCGCTTTCGGCGGGCGGAAGTATCCTGACGCCCGAATGCGAGGCCTTCATTCTGACGCCGATATGCGCCTTTTCCATGAAGAGCCGTCCCATCGTCTACGCGGCTTCCGCAACGCTCTCTTTCTCGATCCCGCAGGGGCACAGCTTGCTTCTGTACGGCGACGGGAAGTATTTGGGGAGCGTCGGAACGGGCGACAGAGTTCTCGTCAGAAGGGCAAAGAGATGCGCAACGTTTTTGACGAGAGATAAAAAGAGCTATTTTCTGAGAATCACTCAAAAAATCAATTAAGAGGGGAAGAATATGTTAAGGAACGCAAGACACACCAAGATCCTCGAGATCATTGAGCAGATGGAGATAGAAACGCAGGAGGAGCTCTGCGAACAGCTCGCCGCCTGTAATTTTTCAGTCACGCAGGCCACCGTTTCCCGCGACATCAAGGAGCTCCATCTGTTCAAAGTCAAGGGAAACCAGAAACGCTTCCGCTATGCGTCGATGACGGAGAAGGAGAGCGGCCTTTCGGAAAAGATGCGCGCACTCTTCCAGACCTGTGTTTTGGGGATCCGCGCGGTGGGGAATCTCATTATCGTCAAGACGCTGGACGGAAACGGCGCAAATGCGGGCGTCGTTATCGATCATCTCGAATACCGCGAAGTCGTCGGGTGCATTTCGGGAGATGATACCGTTCTCATCATCTGCGAAAATAACGAAGAGGCGAAGATCGTCACCGAACGTCTGAACGCCATCATCAAGTCATAAAATTATGCTGAAAAGTCTTTTGATCCGCAATGTTGCGCTCATTGAGCGGGCAGACCTCGAATTTTCCAAGGGGCTCAACGTCCTTTCGGGGGAAACGGGCGCAGGAAAATCCGTCATTTTGGAGTGTATCGACTTTGTCCTCGGAGCCAAGGCCGATAAGGGGATGGTGCGCTACGGGGAGAATGAATGCCTTGTTCAAGCGGAGTTTTCCACGGAGGACCCCGCCGTTTTTGCGCTCCTGCAAGAGATGGACATTGAGGCGGAAGATACGGTCGTCATCTCAAGAAAACTCACTGCGGACGGAAGAGGCGCATTGAAACTCAACGGCTGTTCCGTGACTGCCGCCATGGTCAGGCGTATCACCTCGCTCCTTGTGGACGTCCACGGGCAGAGCGAGCATTTCTTTTTATTGAAGGAGAGCAACCAGCTGCGCCTTCTCGATACGATCGCGGGGGAACCCGTAGTCAGGGCGAAAGAGGAAGTTGCGGCGGGGCTTTCCGCCCGCAAGGCCATTTTAAACGACCTCAAAACGCTCGGCGGGGACGAGGGAGAGCGGAGCCGCCGCCTCGACATTCTCCGCTTTCAGATCGACGAACTTCAACGCGCGGAACTCCGAGAGGGGGAGGAAGAGGAGCTTTTGCAGTCCCGCGAGAAGTTCCGCAATGCGGAAAAGATCAAGGACGGCCTCGCGGAGGCGAAAGAATGTCTGCTCTCCGACGGCGGAAGCCTCGACGGGGTCCGCAGCGCCGCTCATGCGCTCCGTTCCATTGCAAAGTATGTGAAAGAATATGCCGATCTTGCCGAACGGCTCGAAAATTCGGCCGCCGAACTCGAGGATGTGGGGGAGGAGGCCGAGAGCGCGCTCGACGAACTCGACGTGAATGAGCGGGAAGCGGAACGGGTGGAAAACCGCCTCGACGAGCTCAGAACGCTCAAAAAGAAGTACGGCGGGACGGTGCAGAGCGCGATCGAATATCTCAAAAAGGCGCAAGAGGAGTGTTCCCTTCTTGAAAACAGCGCCGAACGGTACGAGGAACTCACGGAGGAGCTCAAGCGGGCGGACGATACGCTCTTCGGGGCGTGCGAAAAGCTGACAAGGGCGAGAAAGGCCGCCGCAGAAGGCTTCTGCGCACGGGTAACAAGGGAACTTTCGACGCTCAATATCGGCTCGGCGAGGTTTGAGATCGAGTTTGCGGACTATACCCGCGACGACGTCGGCCATGCGACGGCCGAGGGACTCGGCGGCGTGAAATTCCTCTTCTCCGCCAACAAGGGCGAACCGTTGAAGGAACTCGGCAAGATCATCAGCGGCGGCGAAATGTCGAGATTCATGCTCGCCGTCAAGGCACAGCTCTCCGATGTGAGCTCGATCGGAACGTATATTTTTGATGAGATCGACGCGGGGATCGGCGGAAAAACGGCCAAAGTCGTCGGGGAAAAGTTCTGTAAGATTTCAAAAAATACACAAATTATCGCCGTGTCGCACCTTGCGCGGATCGCCGCCTGCGCGGATCGGAACTTTCTCATCGAAAAGACGGAGGACGGCGGCAGGACCTGCACGCATATCCATCCGCTGGATGGGGAGGCTAGGCTCGGCGAGATCGCACGGCTCATCGGCGGGGACACGGGAGAGATCGCCATGATGCACGCGAGAGAGCTCATAGGCGAGGCTGAAAGTTACAAAAAATCCCTGTAATGGTATCAAGGCAAACCGAATAGAAGCTGTCGGCTTACGCAAAATAATCTCCAAACGGAGGTTTTCATGCGTAAGCTGAAATTTTTTTTCGCGGCCTTCGCCATCTTTCTGACCGTTGCGGTCTGCTGCGGTACGGGACTTCGGGCAAATGCCGCTTCTGACGAATATTATTTGGGAGGAATGACGGCCGGCTTCTCGCTATCCGCGGGAGGCGCCGAGATTATCGGGCTGAGCGAGGTAAACGCGGAGGACGGCATTCACCGTCCCGCCGAGGAAGTCGGGCTCAAGATCGGGGACCTCATCTGCGCCGCGGATGGGATCCAAATCAAGACGATCGCGGACATGAACCGCACCCTCGAGAAGAGCGGAGGAAAAGAGGTCAAATTTACGGTCAAGCGGGACGGGGAAACGGCCGAAATCGGCATTGTGCCCGTCAAAGACAAGAAAAACGGAAAATATAAGATCGGTGTGCTCATCCGCGACACCTTGACGGGGATCGGCACCGTGACGTTTATCAACAAAAATACGCTCAGATTCGGCTCTTTGGGACATGCCGTGTGCGATGAGAACAATCAAACGCTCGACATTTCGGACCCGAAAGTCTATCTCTGCAGCGTGATCGGCGTCAACAAAGGCAAGCGCGGCAAGGCGGGGGAGCTCAGAGGGCTCTTTCTGAACGACAAGAACATTGCAAAAGCAGAAACCGTGTGCGACACGGGCCTGTATGGGACGTTTGACAGGAATTATGACTTTTCCCGCTGCGAAACGGTGGAGATCGCTCCCATTTCGGAGGCGACCATCGGCAAGGCCGTGATCTATTCCACGATCGACGGGATCTGCCCCCAAGAATATGAGATCTGTATCGCGAAGGTGGATGCGGACAACAAAGAGAACAAGAATTTTGTCATCAAAGTGACAGATGAACGGCTCATCGACGAAACGGGCGGCATCGTTCAGGGCATGAGCGGCAGTCCCATCGTTCAGAACGGAAAGCTGATCGGCGCGGTCACCCATGTATTCTTGAACGATCCGACGAGGGGATACGGTATCGGAATTGAGAATATGCTGAAAAACTGAGTATAAGTCCACGGGAACCCCGTGGACTTTTCAAATACAACTTTTTATTGGAAATCGCATAGAATAGACTTGACATTGTAGACAAATTATGTTACAATGTGACGACAAAAGGAGGTAATGTGATGGCTGTCGGTATTTCCATTCGTCCATCCAAAGATCTTCGCACCAACTACGGGCAGATCTCCGCTCTGACACGGCAAAATCCCGTCGCGATCACCGTCAACGGGAGGGAGGATACAGTTCTCATGAGCCATGAGGACTACCTTGCGCAACAGGCCGCGCTTGAAGAAATGAAGGAACGGCTCGATCTATATGCCCATCTGGCGCAGTCTGAGGATGACGTGAGGCTCGGCAGGGTGAAGCCGATCGACGCAGCATTCGATGAAATCGTCAAAACGCTCTCGGAGTAAGCTATGCGCTGCAAAGTACTGATGACAGAAACCGCAATCGCGGATCTTAAGAAAATCGCGCTGGATATTCTCGATGTATCGAAGGACGCCGATATTGCTGTGAAATTCGTCGCGGAATTAAAGGCGGAAGTTGCCCGCCTTGCCGATTTCCCGCAAGCCGGGGCGATTCCCGATGACAGAAATCTTGTCTGCCAAGGGTACCGTTTTCTCGTACATAAAGAGTACTTGATTTTCTACACTTTTGAAGCGGGAAGCGATACCGTCTATGTGAAAGCGGCTTTCAACGCAAAGCGCGACTATAAGCGCGTCATGCGGAGTTTCAAAACTTAATGCCCTTTTCCCATGTATTCTTGAACGACCCGACGAGGGGATACGGCATCGGAATTGAGAATATGCTGAAAAGTTGAGGAGAATTCTATCGAAACACGGTTCATATCATAGGATATGGACCTGTTTTTTATGCAAAGTTTCTTTTCCCGTGCTTGGGAAAGGAAAAAGACATTGATCTTCCTCGCCGCGCTCGTGCTCCTGTTCACGATCCTCGGCATGTGCTTTCTCGACAGTCCCGCCGTCTATGAATACCATTTATCCATCTGCGACAGCTATCTTACGGAGATTTGCTTCTCCGATACCAACGTATTCTTGATATTTTTACAGCGGGCGGGGGGATGCGCCCTGCTCGCCGTTCTGATCCTCGCAGGAAGCATTCATCCCGTGGCGCTCCTGCTCCCGATCGCCGTGCTCATCTTCCGCGCCTTTACCTTCGGGGGAAGTCTTTATGTGTTTTTTGACTATTACGGCATCTCGGGCGCGATGGTCGCCATCATCATTTACATTCCGAACCACCTTCTCACCGACGCGCTTTTGGTCATAACTGCGACAATCGCCTTCGGACGCGCATTTCATTTCTGTTTCTCCCCGTCCGATTTTTGGGATCTCTTGCGGGACTTTCTCGCCATTCTCGTCATGATCGCCTTTATCTATCTGGCGGAGATGATCTTGCTCCTTGCGCTCTTTCATCCGATAGGTAAAATTTTGTAAGAGTATTTTTTGCCGCATGTTACAAACTGAGGATATGAAAAAATTGATTTGTACGGCCGCTCTGCTTGCGGCAACACTGATGATGGGAAACAGCGTGCAGGTATCTGCACTTGAAACGGCGCCGAGCTGCAAGGCGGCATATTCCTGCGACTATGAAACGGGCACCGAAATATATGCCATGGAGGAAACGAAGCGGCTGCCGATCGCGAGCATGTGTAAGATCATGACCCTGCTCCTCTCCTTTGAGGCGGTGGAGAGCGGAGAACTTGCCTATGACGAGATGATCACCGTGAGCGAAAATGCCGCGGGAATGGGAGGATCGCAGGTCTTTTTGGACGCGGGGCTGAGTTATCCTGCGGAACAGCTCATCAAATCCATCGCAGTGTGCTCGGCGAACGACTCCTGCGTCGCCATTGCGGAGCGGGTCGCGGGGAGCGAGAGCGCCTTTATCGATAAAATGAATGCCCGCGCAAGAGAACTCGGGGCCGAAAACACCCTGTTTGCGAACTGCACGGGCCTCCCCAAGGAACCGCAATACTCCTGCGCGAAGGATGTCGCCGTCATGCTCAAGGAACTTTTGAAGCATGAAAAATACTTTGAGCTCACCAAGGTTTGGCTGGAAGATTTCAAACATCCCGATGGCAGGACGACGCAGATGACCAATACCAACAAGCTCATACGCTTCTATCAGGGCTGCGACGGCGGAAAGACGGGGTTCACGAACGAGGCGGGTTCCTGCCTTGCCGCAACGGCGAAGCGGGGAGAAATGCGGATCATCAGCGTTGTCATCGGCGCGGAGAATTCCAAGAGCAGAAATGCGATCGTTTCATCTCTCTTCGACGAAGCGTTCGGCGGCTATGAAAATCATATCGTCCTGAAAGCGGGAGAGCAGATCGAAAACAGGTCCTCCGTGAGCGGAAGCAAGGTAAAGGAGATCGGGGTATGCGCCGAGAAATCGCTTTCCGCATTTGGGAAGAAGGGGGAGAGCAAGGACCTCAACGTCGAAATTTCCCTTCACGGTTTAAAGGCTCCCGTCATGAAGGGGGATGAAGCGGGTGAGGCGGTGTTGTACCGCGACGGCGTGGAGATCGGCCGCGTCAAGCTCGTTTCCATGGAGGATGCGCCCGCCTATAGCTGGTGGGATGCCTTCAGAGAAACGGCGAAAAATTGGAATTGACGGTTTTGCATAGTACTATGTCAGGCATAATTGGAAAAAAATTTCCATTGTGCCTTTTTTTCTTGAAAAAAATCCACCCGTATGCTATAATGCGGGAAAGGTGAAAAGATGAACGAAAGAGAAACTTTAAGGGTAAACGGAAAGGGGCATCTTGAAATCGGCGGGGCCGACTGCGTAGAACTCGCAAAAAATTTCGGGACGCCGCTCTATGTGTTCGATGAGGCCTATATCCGCTCCATGATGCGCGTCTATCGCGATACGATCGCAGAAGAATACGGCGGAAAGGGGCTCGTGCTCTACGCCTCCAAGGCCTTCTCCTGTGAAGCAATGTATGTCATTGCCGATTCGGAGGGGCTCGGGGCGGACGTCGTTTCGGGCGGGGAGCTCTTCACGGCGATGAAAGCGGGATTCCCCGCCGAAAAGATCTATTTTCACGGCAATAACAAGCTGCCGAGCGAGATCCGCTATGCCTTGGACTGCAAAATCGGCTGTTTTGTTGTGGATTCTGCGACGGAAGCGGACCTTCTCGACGCCGAAGCGGAGAAGCGGGGCATGGTG
Source organism: uncultured Clostridia bacterium (assembly GCA_947627125.1). Taxonomy (GTDB): domain Bacteria; phylum Bacillota; class Clostridia; order Christensenellales; family Borkfalkiaceae; genus Gallimonas. Next base: position 16,405 of record CANQUY010000006.1, on the reverse strand, counting down.
CAGAATGTACTTCTCCGCATCAACCCCGGGGTGGAGGCGCATACGCACGCCTATGTGCAGACGGCGACGCCCGACAGCAAGTTCGGCTTCTCCGTCCACAACGGCGCTGCGGAGAAGATGGTCGCCTATCTTCTCAATAAGAAGCATCTCCGCCTTTTAGGCTACCATTCGCACATCGGATCGCAGATTTTTGAGAAGAAGTCCTTTGTGATCGCAGTCGAAAAAATCATGGAATTTGCCGCCGAAATCAAGAAAAAATACGGTTTTGAGCCCGAATCCGTCAATATGGGCGGTGGTTTCGGCATCTGGTACACCGATGAGGACAGCAAGATCCCGTCGGGAGGGTACAGGGAATATCTCTCCGCGCTCATCTCCGCCGTCAAAGAGCAGTGCAAGAAGCATACGCTTGCGCTTCCCCGCATCCTCATTGAACCCGGCCGCTCCATCGTGGGCGAAGCGGGCATCACGCTCTACACGGTCGGTGCGATCAAGGATATCCCCGGGCTCAGAAAATATGTTGCGATCGACGGCGGCATGTTCGACAATCCCCGCTACTGCCTCTATCAGTCGAAGTACACGGCCGTTCTTGCCAACAGAGCTGCGGAAAGGCCCGCCGAACTTGTTTCTCTTGCGGGGAAATGCTGTGAGAGCGGCGACCTCATCGGCGTCAACATGAATCTGCCCAAGGCGGAAAGGGGGGACCTCGTCGCCGTACTCTCGACGGGGGCGTACAACTATTCCATGGCGAGCAACTACAACCGCAACCTCATTCCGCCCGCCGTGCTCGTGAAAGAGGGGAAAGCGGAGTACATCGTGAAGCCTCAGACCTATGAAGATCTGGTGCAGTATGACGTCATTCCCGCATATTTGAAAAAGTGAACCACAATATCTTGAAGATAAGAGCGGAATTTTCACAAAATGTCCGCTTTTTTCTTGCTTTTTTCCGATAGAATTGTTATAATATAATCTATGCCATATGTTGATAGGATCATCGAACTCATAGCAAGCTTTCTCGCGGTCATGTTCGTCCTGACATGCCACGAGTTTGCGCATGCGTATGTGGCCTATAAATGCGGCGATCCGACGGCGAAGATCTACGGAAGGCTCTCGCTGAACCCCTTAAAGCACTTCGATATTCTCGGGCTCATCTGCTTTACGCTTGTGGGCTTCGGCTGGGCGAAACCCGTTCCCATCGAGCCGACCAACTTCAAAAAGTACCGCTTAGGGCTGGGACTCACGGCGAGCGCGGGGATCGTGATGAACTACATCATGGCGTTTTTCTTCTATCCGCTCTTCCTCGTCGTGATCAATTTCATGCCGCCGATCACATTTCTGACGTCTTTTTTGACCTATCTCACCTACTTGCTGTATGCGTACAGCATGAGTTTCTGCGTTTTCAACCTTCTGCCCTTTTATCCGCTCGACGGATTCCGCATTGTTGACGCCCTGAACAGGCGCCGCGGCCCCGTTTACCGCTTTTTGCGCAAATACGGGTACTATATTCTGCTCTTTTTGATCGTCGAAAGTTTCCTGTGCCGCTTGATTGCGCCCAGCGTTCCGTTCATGGATAACTTCAATATTCTCGGGTGGATCATGCAGTTTGCCGAAAAATATCTCGGATTCCCCATTTTAGCGATATGGGGCCTTGCGTTCGGCATGCCCGTCGAGAGCCTTTGGGGGTTGCTCATATGGTAGATCGCGATAAATTTGAATCCAACGTAGACTATACGACGGTCCTCAACAATTTCGAGGGTCCCTTGGATCTTTTGCTCTATCTCATCAACAAGGAGGAGATAGAGATCAAGGACGTCTTTGTTTCGCAGGTCACGGAACAGTTCCTCGACTACATGAAGGGTCTGCCCTATCTCGATGTGGACAAGGTGAGCGAATATCTCAATATCGCCGCCTCCATCATCAAGATCAAGGCACAATACCTCGTTCCCAACATTGACGACGACCCCGAGTACGAGGAGGAGATCGAGGACGAAAAGAACAGCCTCATCCAGGCGCTCGAGGAGTACAGGCTCATCAAGGAAGAGATGACGAAGCTCAAGGAACTCGAAACGGTCGGCTACTACTTCAAGGAGCCCGACAAGGACGTCGGAGAAACGAAGACGGTGTTCAACCTCGACGCGCTGACCCTCGACGGCCTCGTTTCCGCCTTTCAGGCCCTGATGCTTCAACGGGAGAGCAAAAAGGCGGGCGAAGAGATCCGCGAGATCCCGCGCGACGAGTTCACCGTCGAAGAGAAAGCGACGTTTATCATGGAGAGCATGGAAGAGGGCAGATCCGTCAAGTTTGAGGAGCTCTTCTCGGCGGACTACACCAAGGCGGAGATCGTCACGACCTTTCAGGCAATGTTGGAACTCCTGAAGATGCAGTTCCTGTGCGTGAGGCAGGAAGAGGCATTCGGCGAGATCATCATTTCACTCAACCCCGACAGGAAGGAGGAAGTACCTTTTGGAAGCATTGACGAATATAATTGAGGCCGTGCTGTTCGCATCGGGCAAGGCTGTTCCGCTCGCCGATATGGCGGAAAAGCTCGGCGTCACAGAGGGCGAGATCAAGAAAGCGCTCAAGGAATTGAGGGAAAAATACGGCGAAAAGGAGGGGATCCAGCTGCTGGAGTTCAACAAAAAGGCGCAGCTTGCCACCAACCCCGCCTATAAAGACCAAGTCGCCGCCGTGCTCAACCCCATCCGCCAAAAGGAGCTGACACGCACCGTTTTGGAATGTGCGGCCATCATTGCCTACAAACAGCCCGTCACGAGGAGCGAGATCGAAATGCTCCGCGGGATCAACAGCGACTATGCGGTGAATGTCCTTCTCGATCTGAAGCTCATCTATCCCTGCGGCAGGAAGGACGCGATCGGCCATCCCATTCTGTTTGCGACGACGGATGAATTTTTGAAGCGGTTCAAGCTCAATACGCTCGAGGACCTTCCCGACTACGACGAGCTCATGGAGGCCATCCGCAATGCCTCTCTCGACGAGAGAGATAGCTATCTCTACGCCCGCGAGGAATATGAGGGCGACGAGTCGGACGACGGTTCGGACGGGGAGGGCGGCGTTTCCGCAACGCCCACGGAGGCAACGAGGGAGCCCAAGCCGCAAAACAGAGAGGAAGTCCGCGGCGGATACGAGATCCCCGAATTCCTGCGCGGCCTCGACGACAGCGATCTCGTCAAGATCGACTGAAAGATTTGCCAAAAACAAATATTTTTTCAAGATTCGCCCATATTACGGTCATGGGCGAATTTTTTGTATGGTCCACATTTGCGGGATTCCTTCTCACCTTTTTTCCCATATTTTTGTGGCTGGACTCCTATGTGGATATCCCAAAAAATCGCGCATGGTTTTCCCTCTCCCTGTACCGCCATCTGAAGCTCTTCGGCGGCTACGGCCAGCTCGACCGAGAGGGGATCGCCGTGCATCTCACGGAGAAAAAAGCTGTCTTTGTTCCCTATGATAAGATGGGCGATACGCGGAAAAAATTTGAGATCACAAAGGGATTTCAGCTCTGGAGATTGCATCAGACGGTGGAAACGGGGGGCGCAGAGAGCCTCTACGGGATCTTCATTGCCGCGCTGTTGCAGTCCGTGGGAGGGGGAACGTTTGCCTATCTGAGAACAAAGCATCCCTTTTTATCTCTGGAAAACAACACCCTTCTCTCCGATAAGGCGTGCCTGAAGTTTTCCTTTGAAACAGCCACCGTATTCAACGGCTTTGTGATCGGCATGGCATTCATGAAAAAAGCATTGGAGGTATTTTTAAATTGGATAAGAAAAAAAAGATCGACAGCATTCTTGAAAAGACAGCGGAGCAGTTGACGAGCCTCATCGACGTGAACACCGTCATCGGCAAGCCCATCCTGACTGCGAGCGGCGCACAGGTCATCCCGTTCACAAAGGTGACAATGGGGTATCTCTCGGGGGGCGGCGAATACGGCGAAGTCAAGGCCGTAAAGCTCGACGAAACCTATCCCTTTGCGGGCGGCGCGGGGACCGTCATCACCCTGAAGCCGACGGGCTTTCTCATAGACGACGGCGTGGATTGCCGCGTCGTGCGGCTGACGGACGATCCCTTCGACGGGCTCATCGAAAAGGCAAGCGATATCGTCAACAAAATTGTGGATAAGGTCGGAAAGGGGGAAAATGAAGCGAACTGAGTATCTGGGCCTGCTTCTTGCCGTCATTGCCCTGTTTTCCCTTCTCTTCAGCGGAAGGGAAACCCTTTCGGGTTCCGCCGCAGGGGAGGCGAGGGGAGAGTGCGTTGTGGAGATCTCCTCCCGCCGCATTCTGCACGAGAAGGACGCGCATGCAAGGCTGCCCATGGCGAGCACCACAAAAGTCTTGACGGCGATCCTCATTCTCGACGACTGCAAGATCGACGAAACGGTAAAGATCCCCAAGGCCGCAGAGGGCGTGGAGGGCTCGAGCGTCTACCTCCGCGCGGGAGAGGAATATACCGTGAGAGAACTGCTCTACGGGCTCATGCTGCGCTCGGGAAACGACTGCGCCGTGACGCTCGCCTTGCATCACAGCGGGAGCATCGAGGCCTTTTCGGAGAAAATGAACGAAAAAGCTGCGCTCCTCGGGGCGGAGGGGAGCTATTTCGTCAACCCGCACGGCCTTCCCGACAGCCGCCATCATACGACCGCCCGCGACCTCGCCCTGATCTCCGCCTATGCGATGGAGAATGAAACCTTCCGCGAGATCGTTTCCTGCAAATACTATGAGCCGCGCAACTGGCAGAACAAGAATAAAATGCTCTTCAACTATGACGGTGCGATCGGCGTCAAGACGGGATTTACCACCGCGGCGGGACGGTGCCTCGTGACCTGTGCGGAGCGGGACGGCATGCCGCTCGTTTCTGTCGTTTTGAATTGTCCCGAAATGTACGAGCGAACTGCGGAGCTCCTCGACGGCTGTTTTTCGGAATTCCGCATCTATAAACTCTGCGACAGCGGCGCGCCTTGGAAAAATTTCGAGATCAAGTGCAGTTTCAGCTATCCGCTCAAAAAGACGGAGCTGAGGAGTTTGCGGTTCGGCAGCGACCTTTTTGACCCTCTCCCCACGCAAAAGGGAGAAGTTGCGGGACAAATGCATATCTACCTGCAAAACGACTTGCTTTTTTCGCAAAATTTGTATATTATATAGGCAGAAAGAAAGGAGCGCAGAATTTTTTCTGCAATACGGATGAGGATCAATAAATTTTTGGCCGAACAGGGCGTTGCCTCAAGAAGGGGAGCGGACGAGATCGTCGCCGAAGGACGGGTGACCATCAACGGAAAGACGGCCAAGGCGGGGGACGACGTACAGCCCTCGGACAGCGTCGCCCTCGACGGAAAGTTGCTTTCCCACAAGGTAAAGTATGAATATTACCTTCTCAACAAGCCCAAGGGGTGCGTCTGCACGGTGAACGACGAAAAGACGGAGCGTCCGAGAAAGACCGTGATGGACTTTCTTCCGCCCAACGCGGGGAGAGTGTTTCCCATCGGCAGGCTGGATTACGACACGGAGGGGCTGCTCATTCTGACGAACGACGGCGACCTTTCCTACCGTCTTACCGCGCCGCAGAGCGAGATCCCCAAGACCTATCTCGTCAAGGTGGAGGGGGCGGTCACTCCCGTCCAGCTCAACCGCCTGAGGAGCGGGGTGGAGATCGAGCGCGGCGTCGTCACAAAGAAGTGCCGCGTCGTCGTTGTCGATACCGATAAGAGCTATACAAAGCTCCATGTGACGCTGACGGAGGGGAAAAACCATGAGATCCGCCGCATGTTTGAGGTCGTCGGCAAGCCCGTGGCATTCTTAAAGCGCATCAAACTCGGCGATCTGACCCTTGCGGGCCTCGACCGAGGGGAATGCCGCCGCCTCTCGCAGGAAGAGGTGTTCTATCTGAAAAATCTGTAAAAAATCAAGCGGGAAAACCGCTTGTTTTTTATTGCTCACCGATATTGATGGAATCGACAAATATCTTCGCGAGCTGCGCGGCGGAACCTTCGCATCCGTCGGCGAGCCATGCCATGGAAACGTTGAAGATCATCCCCGCAAAAAGATAGGGCTTGTACAGGTCCTCGTCGGGATAATCGTGCTTGAACGTTTCGATCATTTTTTTGTTGAGGAAATCCAGATAAAGATATTCCAAGTGCGCCCGCTTGATGAGGGTGAAGCATTCCCTGTTCTTTTGGAATTTTTCAAAGACGTCGCGGGCGATCGAGAGATAGTCTGCCCTGCACCGCGGATAGTAATGCTGTTCGGACATGAATTCCCTCGTGTTGTGCGAAAAGTAGAACTCGATGACGTCCTCCTTGCACTTAAAGTATCGGTAGAACGTCGCCCTGCCGACGCCCGCCTTTTGGGCAATATCGGTGACGCTGATTTTGCCGTATTCATATTCACCCATCAGAAGGAAGAGGGCCTGCACAATGTAGTGCCTTGTATATTCTTCCGACGTATATTCCACGATACAAATTCTCCTGTTTTGTCTTATTTCTGCGGACAGTTTGCGGGGGAGTGTCTGAAGGCCTCTCCGTGGGGTTGCATTTTCGACGATTTTATTCTATGATACACTTGTCTTACGAAAAAGTCAACCGAAACGCGCGTCGGCCGACCTTCCGCAAGAGAAATTTTATCAAAAAAGGAGAATTGTAGCAATGCAAGACAAAGATTTTGTGTCCTATGAGTACAAGACCGCATCGGTCAAAGCAAGGGATCAAGCGAGGGCGATGGACCTCTACGAGGCATTCGGTTGGGAGGTCACGGGGACGAACGTTTCTGCGGTGGAAGGGGTCACCCTGTCGCTCCGCCGTGACAGAAAACAAAAGCACAAGGGGGAGCTCAATAAACTCGAGCGGCAGGCCGAGGAAACATTTGATTCCCTCAACGGGCTCGAAAGGTCCAAACGGACGGGTGCGAGCGTCTTTTCCTATCTGTTCGGGATCGTGGCCGCACTCATACTCGGCGGTGGCATGTGCCTCTGCATGCTCGTTGAAAACAATTTGCCCGCTCTCATCGGCGGCATTTTGCTCGGCATCGTCGGGATCGCCCTCTGTGGGGTCAACTATCTAATCTTCCAAAAGATGGTTGCAAAGAAAACAAAGCAGGTCCTGCCCGTGATCGACCAGACGGAGGAGAAACTTGCGGATATCCTCGAGAGGGGAAACGACTTGCTCAAAGCTGATTTGATTTAAAAATAAAAAAATCGGGCGCCTAATTTCCGTCCGATTTTTAACTTCAAGGAGTTTATTCTGCCACAAATAAGATATCAAAAGCCATGCAATAGATCCTATCCGTCCAATCATATGCGTACAAGGTAAAATTCTCGCTGTCGCCGTTGTACTTCTCTGCCCGAAAATCAATGCTTCTCTCGGCGATATAATCATATTCGATACTTTTCACATCGTCCGCAACATTGTAAAATATGAAATAGACGTCCCCATCAACGCCATCAACACACGCTACAAACCCATCTGTATCGTCAGAAGGTTCGGTCAAAGAAAGCTCGATTTTCGACTCGGGCGTGAAAACGGTCCCATCTTCATAGTCGTGAATACGAAAACTGCCGGGAGAGAAGTCAAGGGAATAATGCTTCCAGCCGCCCTTCTCCCAGCCTCCGCAAGCGGTAAGACATGCGCCGACACATACCAAAAGCGCCGTCAAGAGCAAATTTCGTATTGATTTCATACCTATCCTCCTGTTTCTGAATTTCATTTGAGAGAAATAATTCTACCATATGGTTTGCATCTTGTCAAGCATCTCCTTGAGAGCAGATAGGGACCGTTTTCAGCCTCTTGGAGGTCATGATGACCCTTGCAAAAACGTAGATAAAGGTCAACGCCTCCGTGAGCGGCATGACGATCCAGATGAGGGAGCCATTCTGAAAGATTGCGGGCAGGGCATAGATCAAAATTCCGTTGATGAAGATCCCGCGGAGGACAGACACGAGAAAGGAATCCGCCCGCCTGAGAATGGATTGGAAATAGTATGTCGAAGAAACATTCAGCGACAAAAAGAGGAAGGAAGAGGCATAGACCCTGATTTCGTACGGCGCGATCTGCAAGATCTTGTCCGTAGGCTTCATAAAAATGCGGATGAAAACATTGGGAATGCTCATGGACAGAATGGTCCAAAGGACCCCGAAAGACAGGGCGGCGCAGATCCCATACTTCAGGCAGCGCTTGACATTATCGCCTCGGTTTGCGCCGAAATTGACCGAAAGAATGGGCTGGGCGGCCTGCCCGACGCTGTATGCACAGCACTGGACAAACGTAAACAACTGGATGACGACGCCATAGACGGCGAGATCTTCCTTCCCGAGGTATTTCATGATCTGATTGTTCATCATGATCGTGAAAATCCCCATTGCGACATCCACAAAAAAGGCTGAAAATCCCGTTGAGAGGATCCCAAAAATGTCTTTTCCGCAGAATTTCCGATTGAAGCGGAGAGTATTTTTCTTGGTAAAGAAATGGCTCAATAGCACAAAGAGAGTGATGCATGCTCCGATCGACGTTGCGATCCCCGCGCCCATTGCGCCCATGTCGAAAGCGAAAACGAAGAGCCAATCCCCGAAAATATTGAAAACTCCTCCCGCAAGGACGGCGGCCGTCGCAAGGCGGGGGCTGTTGTCGTTGCGGATGAAGCAGGAGAGAAAGTTCTCCACCGTAAATACGGGCAGGCAGAATTTGATGGGCAAAAGATATTTTTGCGCATAGGGGAGAAGGGTATCGTCTGCGCCGAACAGCCTCAGGATGGGCTCGTCAAAAAAGATCATGGCAAGCCAAAAAAGTGAAATGATGCCCGCTGTCAGAATCAAAGAGAGGGTAAAATACCCGTTTGCCCTGTCTTTTTCGTTCTTTCCGATCGCATTGCCGTAAAGAACTGCGCCGCCGATGCCCGTCAAGAGCCCGATCGCATAGATGATATTCCAGACGGGAGAAAAGCAGGCGAGTGCAGCCGTCGCGTCCGAACCTTCGTACTGTCCGACCATCGCCATATCGACGATGCCGTAGATCGTGGAGATCAAGGTGCTGCCGAAGGACGCCAACAGGTAATTAAAATAAATTTTCTTGATGTTTCCGTTGATAAAGTCCATAATTTTTTAAAAAACGAGCCGAATAAGCCCCGAACGGTAGATCCCTTATCCAACATTCGCTACGGCTATGTTGCTCCGGGATTTTTCCGTCCGACATCTTATCCGACTCGCAGTTACGACCGCGTTGCCCTCTGATGAGTGAAATAATTCTATCAAATCGTTGATTTGCCGTCAAGCGGTTTTCCGCACGCTCTCACTTATTCTACCGAAAACTGCGCATGAGGCCTATGACTTTGCCAAGGATGCGGATACTGCCTTGGTTTTCGGGAATGATATCTTCCATCGTGCTGTTTTCGGGATGAAGAATGATTTTTCCGTTTCTTTGGAAGAAGCGTTTGACCGTTGCGCCGTTCATCGTTCCGTCGTCGAACATGGCGACAACGATCTCGCCGTTTTCCGCACGATCCTGACGCTTGACAATGATCTTGTCCCCGTCGAAAATGCCCGCTTCGATCATGGATTCGCCGTGCACACGGAGCAAAAACAGATCGTCGCCCTTGAATTCCGCCTCGGGAAGGGTATAATAGCCCTCGTTGTTCTCCACGGCGAGGATGGGCTGGCCTGCATTGACGACGCCGAGGAGGGGAGCCCGCACGGATGCGCTCCCGCGGACGATCACCGAGCGATTCTTCTTGGCCGCCTTGTCGAGATAGCCCTGTTCGCGCAGACGGTTGATATAGTCGTAGACCGTAGCCGTCGATTTGATATTGAGGGCCGCGCAGATGTCACGGACAGAGGGAGGAAACCCGTTTTCGTCGTTATAGCGGCGGATATACTCAAATACGTCCATCAATCTGTCTTGTTTGATCATTCTTCACCTCACAACTGCATTATAGCACAGAGAAGAAATAAATGCAAACAAATGTTCCATGTTTTTCAAATTTTTTTGTTGCATTTTTTGGGATAGGGTGTTATACTATCTGTATGGAAACAAAAATGTGCGTTTTGGATGAAGAAAAGGAATGCGACGGGTGCCTCGAGTGCCTCGTCTGCGACCTTGACCCGACAAAGATCTGCGATAACTGCGGCAAATGCCTCGATATCCGCGACTATGCGACGATCAAGATCGATAAGATCATCATGGATCCTGCCTATGATCCCCATGACGATAAAAAGAGCTGAATTTTTCGGCATAGATGGCGGGAATGATCGCCTTGATCTCTGCCCCGTCGTCGGTATATGTCACATTCTGTTCGGTAAGATAGGGGCGTATGGTGCTGTATTGCGCCATTTTTTCATATGGAATGAAGAGGCAGGCGCGGACGAATTCATCCTTCAGAGCCTCAAAGATGCGCCTCTTCAGGGCCTCGAGGCCCAAGCCGTTCGCGGCGGAGATGCAGACGGCGTCCTTGGGAAAGGCCTCCCTGTCTTGAACGAGGTCGCATTTGTTCATCACGACGAGATAGGGGGAGGAAAATCCCAAATCGTTGAGCGTTGTAAGAGTGGTTTGAAGCTGCAGTTCGTATTCGCCGCTTGCGTCACAGACGATGAGGGCGAGGTCACAGTTCAATGCGCTTTCGAGCGTTGACTTGAATGCCTCGATGAGGTGATGGGGAAGGTCCTGCAAAAATCCGACCGTATCGACGAGGAGAAAGGGGACGTTTTCGATCGTAAAGCCGCGCGAGGTGGGGTCGAGCGTCGCAAAGAGGGCGTCCTTGACGAGCACGTCCGCCCCCGTCAGATGATTGAGAAGGGTGGATTTCCCCGTATTCGTATAGCCGACAAGAGCGATCGTTCTGACGCGCTCTTTTTTTCTGCGTTCTGTCTGAAGAAAACGCCGCTTTTCGGTTTCCTTGAGGCGCTCCTCGAGGTAGCGGATACGGTTTTTAATGTGCCGCCTATCCGTTTCGAGCTGGGTTTCCCCGGGGCCGCGTGTGCCGATCCCGCCGCCAAGACGGGAGAGCGCGCCGCCCTTGCCCTTAAGACGCGGATAGATATATCTGAGCTGGGCAAGCTCCACCTGAATTTTTCCCTCGCTGCTCTCTGCGCGGAGGGCGAAGATATCGAGAATGAGTGTCGTCCTGTCGATGACCTTTCTGTCGTCGAGAGCCTTGGAGATGTTGAGCGTCTGGGAGGGGGAAAGGTCGCCGTTGAAGAGGACGGTGACGTCGAGCCCCTCGAGCCGTTCCCTTAGCTCCATGAGTTTCCCTTCGCCGATATAGGTAGCGGGATCGATCTCACGGATCTTTTGGTAGATCGTGCCCGCATATTCCGCCCCCGCGCTCCCGATGAGGGAAACGGCCTCCTCGTGTAAAACCTTATAATTCTCGCTCTCGATGGGCTGAATGACATAGATGATTTCGGAAGAATTCAATCGTCGTCCTCCTCGCTGCGGTGCAATTTCACCTTGTCTGCAACGGAACGGCGGTTATCCTCCGTGATGGCGGCGTAGTGCTTCCGCGTCGTATTGACGTCCTTGTGGCCGAGCACGTCTGCGACGATATAGATATCGTGCGTCTGGCGGTAGAGGGCGGTGCCGTAAGTGGAACGCAGCTTGTGCGGTGTGATCTTTTTGAGCGGAGAAACGATCTTGGCGTATTTTTTGACGAGATTTTCGACAGCGCGGACGGTGATCCGCTTGTATTGCATGGAGAGAAAGAGGGGGGAAGGGGAGCCCTCGGGGACCTTCGGATCGTCCTTTTTCTGCTCGATATAGGCCGCAAGCGCGTCGGCAACTTCGTCGGAAAAGTACAGAATGGCCTGGTTTCCGCCCTTGCGGGTGACGACAAAGGAATTGTTGTCGAAATCGATGCTCTCATTGTTGAGCCCGACGAGCTCTGAAATACGGATGCCCGTCCCCAAAAACAGCGTCAAAATGGCAGTGTCCCGCACCATTGTCCGCTCATGGTAGTGGCTCGCATGGGGGGAGAGGCCGTTCCCGTACTCCGCTTCATCCAAGAGTTCGCCGACCTCGTCGCCGTCCAAGCGGATGATCTCCTTCTCGTGGAGTTTGGGCGTTGCGACCTTGGCGGAGTTGTTCACGCCGATGAGACCCTTGTTGAAGAAATATTTGAAGAGGGAACGGACGGTGGAGAGCTTTCTCGCCTTGGCACGCTCATTGCAGGAGAGCCGTTTCCCGTCATAGGTATAGCGGGAAAGGTAGGAGAGGAAGATCTCGATGTCGGTATCGGTGACCTGCTCGAGGTCCTCAAGGGTGATCTCCTTGGGAGATTTATTCTTAAAGCATTTCTTGGAGAGGAAATCGAAGAAGATGCGGAGGTCGTAGGCATAGTTGAGGCGGGTGAGGACGCTGGTGCGCTCCTCGACACCGCGGAAAAAATCCTCACAGTACTCGGGGAGCTCGGTGAGGAGTCCGTCGATCCGTTCAAGATTCTTCAGATTCCGTTCCTGATAGTAGTTGACGCTCTTTTTTGCCATAAAAAAATTATACCTCAAAGCGGGGGAAATGTCAATTTTACGAATAGTTAAAAGAGGGGATTTAAAAAAGTTTTTTTCGTTTTTCAGAAGTTACACCTCAGCTTGAAAAAAAATTTGAAAGGAGGCGTTTTTTGTTGACAAATCACTTTATTTTTGATAAAGTAAAGTCGTGAACCGAGGTAGGTTCTTTGGTTCGCGTCTTGGGTAAGCCGTTGTGGTGTTGGTAGCGCCGTGCAACGGCTTTGCTTATTGTTGCAGTTTGGTCATATCAAAAGAAATGAGGGGTGTGCAGTGGAAAAATACGACCGCACGCCCCATTTTTTTCTTAGGCGCTTGACAGAGAGAGGAGTTTGTGATACACTGAGAACTGTTCGCAAAATCACGGTTTTACGAATAGTTAGGGGTTAGAAAAGGGTGTTTTTGCGGAAAAATTACGCATTTTTGGTTTTGGGACGCATCGGCTACGCTTTTGGGGATTGTTTGAATAATGTTTTACTTTGAATATTGGATTTTGTAGTACTGCGTTTTATGGGATTCTTCGCTGCGCTCAGAATGAGCGGAAAAACGCTCGGAATGACGCATGGTTGCCACAATAAAATGACGCATTTTGACGGTCAATATGTGCGTCCGAGCGTTTTATGGGATTCTTCGCTGCGCTCAGAATGAACGGAAGTACTATGTCAGACATAGGTATTATGTCAGACATAGTACTTGTTCAAAATGCCAAAAGAGTTGGATTCAATGCAGATTCCGTCGGAAAATACGGCCCCGGAGAGCAATTCGCGCCATTTCCCCGAAACTTTCAGATCATATTTGCAGGAGCTTCTGTTCACATAGACGAGCACGGTCTTTTGGGAGAATTCGCGGGTATACACAAGGCAACCCGTATCGGAAAAGATCTCCCGATACTCCCCTTCCGCAAAAATCTCTTTGAGGTCATTTCTCATGCCGCCGAGTTTTTGATAGAATCCATGAAGTTCACCGTCGATATTGTACCAAGGGAAGCATCTGCGGCAGAACGGATCTTGATATCCTTCCATGCCCGCCTCGTCGCCGTAGTACACGCACGGCACGCCGGGGAGCGTAAATTGGAGCACGGCCGCCATTTTGAGAAGCTGTTTTGCATAAGTTCTCTCGTTTTCGCCCAAAAAGCGGACGGCCATTTCTTCCTTGTTGTCGCAATCTTCTCCGCCGAAAACGGTCAGAATGCGCGGCGTATCGTGAGAACCCAGCAAATTCATCAGGCAATCGACCGTTTCTTTGGGATAGTTATCGAGAAGCATGGCGATCGTTTCACGGAGATAGTAGGTCATTCCCGTGCGGATGAAGTTGATGATGCCGTTTTTGAGCGGATAATTCATCACGCTGTCGAGTTCAAAGCCCTGCAGATATTCCCGTCGGACGTCGTAGGAGATCTTATTGGAGGCGTCCTCCCACACTTCGCCGATGCTGATGGCGTCGGGGTTCTCGCTCTTGACGGCGGTGCGCAGCTTTTTCAGGAAGAAATCGGGCATTTCATCCGCGACATCGAGGCGATATCCGCCGATCCCGTGGCGGAGCCAATGCCGTGCGACGCCGTTTTCTCCCATGATGAATTCTTGATAGGATCCCGACTGCTCACGCACCTCGGGAAGCGTTTCGATCCCCCACCAACATTCGTAGAGCATGGGATATTCCTTGAAATCGAACCAATCGTAGTAGGGTGAATCCTTGGACTGATAGGCGCCGACGCTGTCGTATGTGCCGTATTTGTTGAAATAGCGGCTGTTGTCGCCCGTATGGTTGAAAACGCCGTCCAAAATGATGCGGATCCCGAGCGATCTTGCCTCCTCCACGAGCCGATCGAAATCCTCTTCCGTGCCGAGAAGCGGGTCGATCTTCATGTAGTCGCCCGTGTCGTAGCGGTGATTGGAATAGGCCTCAAAGATGGGATTGAAGTAGATCACTGTGACGCCGAGTTCCTTCAGATAGCCGAGTTTTTCGCGTACGCCGTTCAAATTTCCGCCGAAAAAGTCGTTGTTGAGCACTTTTCCCATCTCATTTGCGCGGAAGGAGGGAAGTCCGCCCCAATCATAGCGCAGGTATTTCCCCTTGCCGAGCGGGTAATCCCCTTCTCCCTTGCAGAATCTGTCGGGAAAGATCTGGTACATGACGCCGCCCTTGAACCAGTCGGGCGTTTTATAGGCCTCGTCGTAGACCGTGATCTGCCAATCGCACGTATCGCCGTCGAATGCGCCGCGGCGCAGTTTCCCGCAGCGGAAGGGCGTGCCGTCGAGTTCAAAATGGTAGAAATAAAGGCCCGTTTTGTGGAATTTCAGCCGGAGAGAAAAGCAATTTTCCTCCCGTATCATGGGGAAAAATTTCGCTTCCTCGCCGCTGCGCCATAAAACGAGCGTACAAGTTTGAGCGGAGAATTGAAATTCCCCGCTTTCCTTGTTCATATAGAGATGGATCGACAGATCCATGTGGCACGGAACGGCGCCCCGAATGCTCTTGCATGCTCTGTCGAGTGGATCGTAGTAGAGAAACATTTGCTTCCGATATTATTTTAAAGGCTTTAAATTCCAGATCTTGGTCGCGTATTCGCGAATGCTCCTGTCGGCCGAGAAATATCCCGCCGCGGCAATGTTATTGAGAGATTTTTTGTTCCACGCGAGCTTGTCGCTGCGGTAGAGCTCGGTCATGGCATTCTGCGTCTGCGTGTACGATTCATAGTCGGCAAGGCACATGTAGGGATCGGCAACGGGCGCATTTCTGAGCAGATAGTTTGCGATATCCGCGAAGGAACAGCCGTTGAAGCCCACGATGAGCGATTCGATGATCTGGCGCATGGCATAATTTTGGTTATAGTATGCGCTCGAATTGTACCCCTTACTCCAGAGCTGGGAAACCTCGTCCGCTCTGAGGCCGAAAATGTAGATGTTGTCCATTCCGACGCGCTCGGCCATCTCGACGTTTGCGCCGTCGAGCGTCCCGATCGTGAGCGCACCGTTGATCATGAATTTCATGTTGCCTGTGCCGCTCGCTTCCTTCCCCGCGAGAGAGATCTGTTCCGAAATTTCAGAGGCGGGCATCAACTTTTCGGACATGGTGACATTGTAGTTCTCCATGTAGATGACGTTGAGTTTTTCGTTGATCCTCTTGTTCTTGCGGATATCCTCGGCGAGGTAGCAGATGAGTTTGATGGTCTGCTTGGCCATATCGTAGCCCGCGGCCGCCTTTGCGCCGAAAATGTACGTCTTGGGAAGAAAATCCATGTCGGGATTTTCCTTCAGAGCGTTGTATTCGCCGATGATGTGTAGAACGTTCAAAAGCTGCCGCTTGTACTCATGCATGCGCTTGGCCTGCACGTCGAAGAGGGTGTCGGGATCGACGATCGCGCCCTGGTAACTCTTTGCGTAGGCGGCAAATTGCTCCTTTTTGATGCGTTTGATCTCGTCAAGACGCTTCAAAACGCTCTCGTCGTTCTCAAATTTCTTAAAATCGGCAAGTTTTTCGGAATTTTTGGCATACCCCGTGCCGATGCATTCGTCGAGAAGAGCGCAGAGCTCGGGATTGGACTGGTTGAGCCAACGCCTGTGGGCGATGCCGTTCGTGACGTTTGTGAATTTTTCGGGTGTATACTCGTAGAAATCGTGGAAAACGCTCTCCTTGATGATCTCGCTGTGGAGTTCGGAAACGCCGTTCACGCTGTGCGAGCCGACGACACAGAGATTTGCCATGCGGACGGTGTTATGGGAGAGGATCGCCATGCGGGAGATCCTGTTCCAATCCCCGGGGAACCTGTGCCAAAGGTCGTCGCAGAAGCGGCGGTTGATCTCCTTTAAAATGCCGTAAATGCGGGGAAGCCTGCGGGCGATGAGGTCCTCCGCCCACGTTTCGAGCGCCTCCGCCATGACGGTGTGGTTGGTATACGCGCAGGTCGCCGTCG